>SKOK01000135.1 GCA_007120085.1 Bacteroidales bacterium
GATTGTGACTTGAGCACTTCGGTTGGCTGAAAGCGCGACATAAACAAACCGGGATAAAGTCCGGCAAGCAATCCTACCAATATCAAAATAAGCAACAAGCCGATATTGAACAGCGGATTCCGGATAAAATCAATCTGAAGGCTTGTGCCCAAAAGGGTGTTAAACTCCGGGATCATCAGCTCCAAAAGCAGCAGGGCAAGAACCATGGAAACAAATGTGAGCACCATCGACTCACCAACAAACTGAAATGTGAGCTTTTCGCGACTAGCACCCAAAACCTTGCGCATACCCACTTCGCGCGCCCTTTTGGCTGCATTGGCCGTGGAAAGGTTGATGAAGTTTATGCAGGCTATGGCCAGAACCAGCAGTGCAACCAGCGTAAACACATACACACTGTTGATGTTGCCCATGTTTGTGTACATCTGGAACTTGATGTGACCTGACCGCAGATAAATCTCACCGGTATCCTGCAGGTAAAATGTGACCAGCATAAAGCTGTGCCCTGATTCACCGGTATTTTCGCTTTCGTAATGCCGGTTGATGATGTTTTCAACGTTTTTTGGGTCAGCCGTGCGCGGCAATGCCAGGTAAGTAGCCACGCTGTTATTGCCCAGGTATAGCAGCCACGGCGAATCGTACTCTATCGTACTGATTGATAGCAGCACATCAAAACCCAGGTGTGTTTTTTGTTCTTCGTTATCAAATACACCTGTGATGCGATAGGGCAAGCCATTATTTCTGAAAGTTCTACCCAGCACATCTTCTTGCTTATACATGCGAATTGCAGCCTCCCTGCTGATGATGGCCGTATTGGGCTCGGATAGCATCGCGGACTCATCGCCACCGCTTATCACAGGAAAACCAAAATAGTTCGCAGCACGTCCCTCTGAAAAATAGGTTAATTCGCGAAATACCTCACCATCAACATCCAGTGTGGAAGATGCATACATCAGGCGGAAGGCTTCGGTTACTTCCGGCACGTTTTCATTCAGGTAGGGGGCCCAGCCTCCACTGGTAATGGCTACATGCTGGATATCAATTCCAGGAGGTTCCTGTATGCCAACCAGGCGGTACATTTTTATATCATCCGGCAACTGCTTGTCATACGACAGCTCATTCTGCAAAAACAAGGCAATCAGCATAAAAGCAGATATGCCCACGCTCAGGCCAATGATGTTAATGATCGTAAAGGATAAGTTCTTTTGCAAGAACCGGATTGCTGTTTTGAGGAAGTTGTATAGCATGGTTAGGGGTTTATGGTTCAGGGTTACGGGTTTAGAGTTAGGGGTTCAGAGTTAGGAGTTGTTGGTTTCTAATTTATGACATTTATCCATGGAAGCGCGACTGTATTGGCCGGGCTTGACCGGCCATCAATATATCCGGCAGGTTGCTGTAGGGACGACACTGGGGTCGTCCGCACATGTGTCGGAAAACATCAGGGTTCATGGTTCACGGTTCACGGTTACTGGTTCATTGTTAAATTTCTAATTGATGGTTTCTGGGTTCTGGTTCAGAACCTCATGTCATTAGTAACGATAGCCTCTCCTGAGTGCAACGAATGGATTAGGATGACAAAGAAACACTTCAACAATTAAACGATTCAACAATTCAACAATTAAACCATTAAACAATTCAACAATAAATTTAACAAAAACCATACAACAGCCCGTAAATAATTATTATTCAAATTATTAGCGACTCAATCAACTCGCCAGCAATTCCAGATTGTGTCCGGATCAACACAGCAATGTACAATAGCGTACACCCTCCTGCGAAAAAAAAAATCAAAAAAAATTTGTTTTTTTTATACATAAATATTTACATTTGTACATGCTTAAAAAATAGCAGCAATGAATCATATGTCGCACCATACCTTCTTCTTCTCTTTTTCCTGGGCTTGGTGGCCAGCCTCTCCGGCTGCCTTATAACGACATATAACCCCCTAAAGGAGCGTGCGGCTCCGTGAATACCAAAAAACATTTTTGCCAATAATCTGAACACATGTGGCAATGGTGATTTAGCTCGATGCTGGAGGCTGGAAGTGGTCGCGTAATATATAGAGAAAGGTAGAGGCTGAAAAAAGAAAATCTAAAATCTAAAATCCAATTTCCAAAATCTAACATCTAACTTCTAACTTCTAACTTCTAACATCCAATCGCCATTTTAGGAACAAATACAAAACGAAGATATACAAAGACTTATGTAAACACAAACACATAAAGACCACAGAGTTAAACATTTAAACATATTTCAAACACTAAAACTTCATTATCATGGAAAACAAAATTTTATTGACAGAACAAGAGATCCCTCGCTTTTACTATAACATCATGGCGGATATGCCAAACAAACCCTTGCCCCCCCTGCACCCGGGCACAAAACAACCCATCACACCCGATCTGCTCGAGCCATTATTTCCGCGTGATTTGATATTGCAGGAGGTTTCCACTGAACGTTATATCGAAATACCACGCGAGGTGCGTGAAATTTATGCAAAATACAGGCCATCTCCATTGTTCAGGGCCAGGGGACTTGAAAAAATGCTGGACACGCCGGCCCGTATCTATTATAAATATGAGGGTGTAAGTCCGGCCGGGTCACACAAGCCCAACACGGCAATTGCACAGGCATTTTATAGTTATGTAAGCGGTGCAAAGCGCATTGTTACCGAAACGGGAGCCGGACAATGGGGCACAGCCCTTGCTTATGCCTGCCAGAAGTTTGGCCTTGAATGTGAGGTATATATGGTCAGGGTAAGCTATGATCAAAAGCCCTATCGAAAAATTATGATGAACACCTTTGATGCCAGTGTTTACCCCTCCCCTTCTGACCGCACTGAGTTTGGAAGAAGGGTGCTTGCAGAGAACCCCGATTCAAGCGGATCGCTGGGCATCGCCATTTCAGAAGCCATCGAACGTGCCCTCCAGGACCCGCAAGCACATTATGCTTTGGGCAGCGTGCTCAACCACGTGCTGCTGCATCAAACCATCATTGGACAGGAAGCCATTATCCAGATGGAAAAGGCAGGTGACCAGCCCGACATCGTAGTAGCTCCCTTCGGTGGCGGCAGCAACTTTGCCGGCATTGCCTTCCCGTTCTTACACAAAAACTTCAGCGAAAAGCAAAACATCCGCTGCATCGCCGTTGAGCCCACATCCTGCCCCAAGCTTACCAGGGGAGAGTTCCGTTACGACTTTGGCGATACCGCCGGCATGACACCGCTGTTACCGATGTACACCCTCGGGCACGATTTCATGCCCCCTTCAATCCACGCAGGCGGGCTGCGCTACCACGGCGCCGGAGTACTCGTTAGCCAGCTTCTGAAAGACGGACTCATTGACGCCGTTGCCAAAGACCAGGCAAGCTGCTTCAAAGCCGGCCTCGACTTTATCAAGGCAGAAGGCATCATTCCAGCACCGGAAGCCACCCACGCCATCGCAACAGTAATTGATGAAGCAATGAAATGCAAGGAAGAAGGTACAGAAAAGACAATATTGTTTAACCTTTGCGGCCACGGTTACTTCGACATGGCATCTTATGAGTCATACCTTTCCGGTGAACTAAAGGATGCAACCATCAGCAATGAAGAAATCAGCCAGTCAATAGCAAGCACAAATGAATTGCAACCACAATAATTTGTATGGTTTTCTGCATATATTCTCATTTTTTTGAACATATGTTTTTCCCGGATTGTTGTAAATGATAAAATTGGGTTAATTTAGCCAATAAACGGTGGCTAATTGCATACTACCAATCGCAAGATCCATTTATCCGCTGAGATAGCCAATGAACTGTCTTTTGATTTCTTGTAGCTCCTGTCTAACCAAAACACTTAACAATTAAAACAGCAATCATGAATTATGCCTACACAGAAGAGCAGCAACTCATCCGCGAAACGGCCCGTGATTATGCCAGGCGCAATCTCATCAAAGATGTGCTGGAGCGGGATGCAAAGGCCATTTATCCTGCCAAGCACGTTAAAAACATAGCAGAGCTTGGGTTTTTTGGCATGATGATCAAACCCGAATATGGCGGGGTTGATACTGATAACATTTCTTACGCCCTGGCGCTGGAAGAGATATCGAAGGTGGATTCCTCCGTAGCTGTCATCATGGCCGTTCATAACTCGCTGACATCCTATGGTATTCAAACCTATGGGAATGATGCGCAAAAGGAACAGTACCTGCCTTCTCTTGCCAGTGGTGAGATGATAGGCGCATTCCTGCTGAGTGAACCTGACGCAGGGTCAGATGCATCCTTCCAGAAGACCACAGCTGCTGATAAAGGGGATCATTACCTTGTGAACGGCGTAAAAAACTGGATAACAAGTGCCCAGTCCGGCAGCATTTACCTGGTGATGGCACAAACCTGGCCAGAGAAAGGTCACAAAGGCATCAACGCTTTCATTGTGGAGAAAGACACACCAGGCATTAGCATTGGTCCGCACGAGGACAAGATGGGAATGCGCAGCTCCGACACCCACTCGGTAATGTTCAACGACGTAATGATTCCAAAGGAAAACAGAATTGGTGATGATGGGTTTGGCTTTCGTTTTGCGATGAAATTGCTGGAAGGCGGGCGCATTGGCATCGCGGCACAGGCACTGGGCATCGCCTCCGGTGCCTATGAACTGTCAGTCAAATATGCCAGGGAACGCAAAGCTTTCGGCACAGAGATCATTAACCACCAGGCCATCGCTTTTAAACTGGCCGATATGGCCACTGAGATCGAAACTGCCCGGCTGATGGTACTCAAAGCCGCATGGCTCAAAGATCAGGGAAAACCGCATGGCACCGAAAGCGCCATGGCCAAGCTGATCGCAACCGACGTCGCCATGAAAACAACCACAGAAGCCGTGCAGATCCATGGCGGCTACGGCTATGTAAAAGAATACCACGTCGAACGACTGATGCGCGAAGCCAAACTAACACAGATATATGAAGGTACATCGGAAATACAAAAGCTGATCATCTCGCGGGCCATTGCGAAAGGATGATGCAGGGAGGAGTTGAGACGTCCCATAAAAGCCAGATGGCCAGGCCTTTTGAAATGGGTCCCCCCGGAGAGTAGTAAAGTCTTTTTACCGTCAGCTAAAGCAGACGGCAATGGATAGGGACCCTGGTTCATTTTTATACATACTACATGTCACTCCCGCATTGTGGCCACCGCCTTTCGCGTGGGCTCAGCACTCAGAATGACAAAAGACCATGAACAGCAACCAGAAACCAGAAACCAGCAATCAGCAATCAGCAATCAGAAACAAGTAACCAGTAACTGTGAACCCTGAACCCAATGCTTAAACTAAAAACCGAAAACAATTGCCTCCTCTGCACCATATCCCGGCCTGAGGCATTAAACGCACTGAACAGCAATTTCTTTCAGGAATTTGATGCGATGCTTGACTCCCTGGAATCTCCGGATAATGAAATCAGTGCGCTCATCATTACCGGCGAAGGCAAAGCCTTTGTTGCAGGCGCCGACATTGCCGAGATGCAACACATGGATGAAGCAGCAGCACGGGCTTTTTCGTTCAATGGGCAACAGGCTTTCGCAAGGCTGGCCAAACTGCCCATACCTGTAATTGCTGCCATCAATGGCTATGCGCTCGGTGGTGGTTGTGAGCTTGCACTTGCCTGCGACCTGCGTTTGGCCGGCAACAAAGCCAAATTTGGCATGCCCGAAGTCAAACTGGGACTGATCCCCGGATACGGTGGGACACAAAGGCTGCCAAAACTTGTTGGCACAGGCAATGCCCTATACCTGCTAATGACGGGCGACACCATCGACGCTGATGAGGCACTCCGAATCGGCCTCGTTCAAAAAGTGTATGACGATGAACAATTGCTCGATGAAGCAATGGCACTGGCAAACAAGATAAGTGACCAGGGGCCTGATGCCGTTCGCACAGTAAAAAAGCTGGTGCACCTGCACAACAGCACCAAAATTGATGAAGGCATCGGCCAGGAAAACATGCACTTCCCTGGCTTGTTTGCCACCGATGGCCCTGAAGGAATCAGCGCCTTCCTTGAAAAAAGAAAACCCGATTGGAAATCAAAAAATTAACACCTGCCATGAACTACGACGAAAGAATCAGGCGTGCGGCCGTATTGGGAGCCGCCGGAAAAATGGGATCAGGCATTCTGCTGCTCACCGCTGCGGAAATGACCGACATCTCACTGAAACCAGAAAACAAAAACAAGGTTTTTAATTTATTTGCCATCGACATCTCCGAAGAGGCACTTAAAGGATTGCGTAAATACCTGGCTATCCAGCTGTTAAAAATTGCCGAGAAAAAAACCGTTAGCCTGCGGCAACTCTACCGGGACCGGCCCGAACTCATTGAAAATGAAGACATCATCAGGCAGTATGTTGACGACGCCATGAGCATCATCAACTTTTCTACACGCCTTGAGTCAGCCTATGATGCGCATATCGTATTTGAGGCTGCCGTCGAGGATGTAGATCTTAAAGTCAATATTATCAGACAAATCAAGGACAACTCAAATGAAGCACCTTGGTTTCTCACCAACACTTCTTCGATACCAATTGCCGAATTGGACGAAAAAGCCGAATTGGACGGACGCATCGTGGGGTTTCACTTCTACAATCCACCCGCCGTGCAGCGCATCCTTGAATTTGTTGCACCCGAAGGCTGCAACCAGGATCTGCTGGAGTTCTCCCTCAAGCTGGCAAAAAACATGAAAAAAGTGGTGGTTCAGCCTGGTGACTTTGCTGGATTCATCGGCAATGGCTTCCTGATGCGCGATACCCTTTACGGGATTGCAGAAGCCGAAGAACTGGCGAAAGAGATTGGCTTTCCACAGGCCGTTTATATCATCAACCGCATCAGCAACGAGTTCCTGGTAAGACCCATGGGCGTTTTCCAGTTGATGGACTATGTGGGCATTGACGTGTGCCAGAAGATCATGCTTGTCATGGCCGACCGCCTTGACAAGCCCCAACTGCACAGCCCGCTGATTGATAAGCTGATCAGCCAGGGCATCAAAGGAGGTCAATATGCTGATGGTTCGCAAAAACCAGGCATCCTGAACTATGAAAAAGGGAAACCCGTTAAAGTGTATGATCCGGAAAAAGATGCATACGTTTCAATTGATAGCCTCCAGGATGAATGCGATGCCTTCATAGGACCTTTGCCTGAGAGTCATAAACCTTGGAAGTCAGTGATACGCCTGCCGGAGAAAGACGTTTTGCTCGCAAACTATTTTGGTGAACTGAAGACAATGAATCAAAATGGGGCTAAAATTGCGTTAAACTATCTTGAAAATGCAAAAAACATCGGGCTGCAACTCGTTGACAGCAAGATCGCCCGCAATGCCGAAGACGTCAACACCGTCATGATGACCGGCTTCTTTCATGCCTATGGCATCATAAATGATTATTAATACCGGAAGATAGAGGATTGATGTTGATAGTTGTTTAATCGTTTAACTGTTGAATTGTTGAATTGTTGAATCGTTGAATTGTTGAATTGTTTCTTTGTCATCCTAACGAAGCATAGCGGAGTGAAGGATCTGTTTAGGCTGAGGGATTCTTCGCTATCGCTCAGAATTACATGAGGCTCTGAACCAGAAACCATAAATTAGAAACCAGAAACCAGAAACCCGTAACCAGAAACTGTTTTGTGATGAAAAAAAAAGTTTACATGGCCGCCGGATACAACACTGTGTCTTTCGGCACCGGAAGGAAAGAGTTTAATCCACGCAAGCCCCGTCCGGGCATAGAGCATTACATAAGCGAAGCCGGCCAGGGATCATTGAAGATGCTTGGCGGCGCGAAAAATGTGGACGAAGGAGTTGTAGGCAACTTCATGGCCAGCCGTTTTGTAAAGCAGGCCCATTTAGGTGCCTTCATGCCTTTTGTTGATGAGGGGCTGCGCCACAAACCATCGCACCGCGTTGAAGGTGCGTGCGCCAGCGGCGGGCTGGCACTCGTTGCAGGCTTACGGTCAGTGCTCGCCGACTCCGCCGATGTTGTGCTCGCCCTCGGTGTGGAAGTACAAAACTCCGTCAAGGCCATTTATGGCGCAGACATCCTGGCAGGTGCCGGATGGTTCCAGGAGCGTAAAGACGGACACGCTTACTTCTTTCCCGGCAACTTCAGCGACAGGGCGGGAGCCTATTTCGAAAAACATGGCAGGGAAAAAAGCCGCAAAGCCTTCGCACACTGGTATAAGCAGGCTGTCGAAAATGCAAGGCTCTGCTCCACGGCACAGGAATATCACAACACAAACCCTGACCTTGTCAGCCTGGCCCTCACACCACCAAATCCGAAATTCTTTACAGAACACCTCAACGTGTTCGACTGCTCCAAAGTTTCGGATGGTGCTTCTGCCATTGGCATCCTTTCTGAAGAAGGACTGAAAAAAGCCGGCATCCCACGATCGGAGGCTGTTGAGGTTGTCGGATGGAACCTCAGCGTTGACAACATCACCGAAAAGCCAAAAGACCTTACGAAGCTTGAAACAGTAGCCACGGCGGCAAAAAAGGCAATGAATATGGCTGGCATTACCATTGAAGACCTGGCCACCATCGAGCTGCACGACTGTTTCACCATCGCCGCTGTTATGATCCTGGAAGCACTCGGCTTTGCTGATCCCGGCAAAGGTGGTGACCTGATCATTAACGGCGACACTTCGCGGGATGGCCGCATTCCGGTAAACACCACCGGAGGCCTCATCGGCTGGGGACACCCAACCGGAGCAACAGGTGTGCATCAGGCTGTGACCATCTGGGAGCAACTCACGGGAAAAGCCGGTGACTCACAGATCAGCATCCCGGACAATAAGCAATATGCCCTGTCCATCAATATGGGTGGTGATGACAAAACTGTAGTGGCCATCGTTTACAAAAAAACCTGACCATGCAAATAAATGCTTGACAGCCGTATCATTCACGCGTCCAGGTTCCTGTCATACCTGCAATGCGCGGATCGCATTCGTCCTCCTGAACGGTAATTTCCAGGACATCACCATCAATGATGGCTGAATAAACTCCCGTTATATCAAGGCAATCAACGTCATCCATAATCCTGAGTACCTCATCCATAAAACTGTAGCTACCTGTGCTTGGCGAATGCTGATCTGTTTCAACACGCGGTTCCCACCGAAAAGTGCCATCGCAACAATCAAACTTAATACGAAGAGGCACATCAGTTACCGAATGATTCGTGATCCAGGTTCCGGATATTGAAACAAGGCCATCCTTGTCATCAGAACAAGCCGGCATCAAAAAAAAGTTAATAATAACCAGGGCAAAAAGAATAAAAAGAGGTCTTTTCATTTGTAAAACTTTAAAACTACATCATAATAAGCTGCAAATTTAGCATCTAAGTCAGACAGAAAAAAACAAATTTTCCCAAAAATACCATCAAATGCTTGCGCGATGAGCACAGGATAATGAAACCCATTGAACAAAAGCCTCATGTAAAAGCGTTACTATAATAGAATCATTTACCAAATCATCCATAATCCATAATCCATATTCCATAATTAATAAAAATGGCCTTTTACCAGCTACGAAAACAACAATTTGTGCCTGCAAGCCTTGATGAGGTCTGGGGTTTCATCTCATCTCCCAAAAACCTGAAAGAGATCACCCCTGAACACATGGGTTTTGACATCACCACGCCGGATCTGCCTGAGAAAATGTACAAGGGAATGATCATCAGCTACAAGGTAAAACCCATGCTGGGCATTCCGCTGACCTGGGTAACAGAGATCACCCAGGTGGAGGACAAAAAGTTTTTTGTTGATGAACAGCGTGTTGGTCCCTATGCGATGTGGCATCACCAGCATCATATTGAAGAAGTTGAAGGCGGTGTGATGATGCTGGACATCGTGTCATACAGGCCGCCAATGGCATTCCTGGGAAGCATTGCCAACGCCCTGTTTATCCGCAAACAGCTTGAAGGGATATTTTCCTTCAGGGAAAAAGCGATGATGAAAAAGTTTCCACCGGCAGGA
The DNA here is from genome assembly GCA_007120085.1 of Bacteroidales bacterium. Lineage (GTDB taxonomy): Bacteria > Bacteroidota > Bacteroidia > Bacteroidales > UBA7960 > PUPG01. Next base: position 9,983 of record SKOK01000135.1, read on the forward strand.
TAGCATTTTCAAATTTAACCTGCAAACGTAAACCCTACTCACAAAACAGACATAAATGAACGCCCACGCAATTTTTACAGTTATGATGACGCTGGCCATATTCGCTCAGTGCCAGAACCCGCAAAACAACCCTACAATGACAGTAAACAAATCAGATAACGACCCCGGAACATACAGGATTGAAAGATCCGAAGCTGAATGGAAAGAGATGCTTGACAGACAGCAATTTGAAATACTGCGAAAGGCAGGCACTGAACGTCCTTATACCGGCAAATACTACAACACTTCAGAGGAAGGCATTTACTATTCGGCAGCCACCGGGCAACCGCTTTTTTATTCCGACACCAAGTTTGACTCAGGCTGTGGCTGGCCTAGCTTTTTTGAGCCCATCACGCCGAATGCCGTATATTATCGCACCGATAAATCATATGGGATGATACGGACCGAAGTGATCGATTCGGGCAGCGGCTCACACCTTGGTCATGTATTTAATGATGGCCCACCACCCACCGGCCTGCGTTACTGCATGAACAGCGCCGCACTGATCTTTGTACCTCTTGGTGAAGAAGCACCCCCAAAGGTAAAGAATTACATGGAGCAACATGCAAGCGACGAAGAACTAAAAGCAGTGTCTGCACTGGTGGATCGATCGCAGCAATAAAGAAAGACAACCCCACGTTCCATATCCTGTTTGTCACATTCAACGATCAGAAAGCGATAATCGAAAATTCACAATCGAAAATCGGTCTTCACCGTATATCATATTTGCTTATTTTTGCACTTCTAAAAAGCATCCTTCATGTTAAACCCACACATTTATCATGAAACCCGATAATCAGGACCAAAAGATCAGGCAGTTATTCCTTAAACTAAACAGGAAAAGGATGCTCTATGCATCTGCTGCAGGTATTGTGGTAACGCTTATCCACATCATAGATTTTTTTTATAAGCTTGTTGAGCCAGGAACCGAAAAGTATATATGGCAGGTGGGGATCATCCTTTCGCATGTGGTGTTGCTGACAGTTTTTGTCTTCATGGGTGTTTTCGTGACCATTACCCGGAAAAGTGTCCTGGAGTCACCAGGTGTTCACTGGACGATATTTTACCTGACGCAGTTCATTATTCTATATACAGGTGTGGGGCTCACTGTTATTGACCAACTGGTTATTAACACGGTAACACCCTTCATTATTCTTTCTTTCGCCATAGCCATCCTGTTTCTAATGCATCCCTTCAGGGCTGTTTTGCTCTTTTTGACGGCATTTTTGCTGCTTTATTTTGCCTTGCCGATCACCCAGAACGATCCGGATGTATTGCATTCGTTGCGGGTAAACGCACTATCCATCGCAGCGATCAGCATATTGCTGTCCATCATGTTTTGGCGTACCAACAAAACCAAATACAGGCAGTCGCTGGTCATTGAAGACCAAAAAAGAGAACTGGAACAGGCAAATGCAGATTTGCAGGAACAAGCCAGAGAGCTGCTGGACATAAATGAAACCAAGGATAAGTTTTTCTCCATCATAGCCCACGACCTGAAAAGTCCGTTTAATGCGGTAATGGGCTTTTCCGACCTGCTGGCAGAAAATGTAAAGAACAAAAACTTTGAGGGTATCGAAAAATATGTGAGCAACATTCAGAAATCGTCCTACCTGGCGATGGACTTGCTGAACAACTTAATGGATTGGGCCCGCTCACAGACCGGAAGAATGGCATTCGAGCCTGAGAAGCTCCGGTTATTACCTGTTGTCAATGAATCTGTTTCTTACTGGGACGATGCTGCCCATGCTAAATCCATCACCATCGCCAAAGAAATACCTGAATCGGCAAGTGTATATGCTGACAAGCAAATGCTTAACAGCATCCTGCATAACCTGATTAGCAATGCAATTAAATTTACCCCCAGAGGAGGCAAGGTTTCAATCAAAAGTGATTCACTTCATGATGAAACAAAAATATCTGTAACAGACACAGGTATGGGCATTGATAAACAAATGCTCGCTGATCTTTTCAACATTGACAAAAACACAGGAAGACAAGGCACCGAGGGTGAACCATCAACAGGGCTTGGATTATACATCTGTAAGGAATTTGCGGAAAGGCACAATGGCAGGATATGGGTTGAGTCAAGAGAAGGCAAAGGTTCTGCATTTTTTGTGTCCTTACCTGCATGAGATCACCGTAACGACCACCTCCCGCTTCTTACGCGGGCCGTCAAATTCACATAAGAAAATGTTTTGCCAGATTGACAGGGCCAATTTGCCTTTCATGATTGGTATGGTCTCCTGTGGCCCTACAAGGCCAGCCTTCAGATGGGAGTCGCCATTGCCATCCTGGGCATCGTGCAGCCAGACCCCGGCAGGGATGAGCTTCCGAAGCAAATGTACCACGTCGGTTTGCACCGAATCATCCCAATTCTCCTGTATCATGATGGCTGCCGTTGCACCCCGGACATAAACATTCACAAGACCGGAATGACAAGCAGCACGGGAAACAACATCAGAGACTGATGCTGTTATGTCGTATAAACCCTCTCGGGCATTTGTAGGTATGCTTATGATTGTTTGCATAATGCCAAAATGGATTGGACTATACAAAGTTACAGAAAAACAGTTTATTCTTTATATAGGAAGAGTCATTGTATCTCGAAAAAATGACTGAAAAAGCCAAACAAATAGCCGAATAATATGATTTGATTCAATAAAATTTCTAATTTTATGGTTTTAATACAGGATGATTGCTTTAACAGCCAAGGCAGTAACAAAACACTATGCATCAACAATCTAAACGTATCGACAAACTTTTTCCGGAAAACGAAAAACTTCGCAAAGAGAATAAAAAGTTACAGGCAATGCTTAAAAATCAAATTGAAAGCAAATCTTTGGAAGAGGTTATTGGTGGGGAGGCAGTTCCATGTGCGCACGAAGAGGCTTTCAGACTGTTTTTTGAAAATGCCCCGGACGGAGTAGTTGTTGTTAACGAACAAGGTCTTTATATTGACACCAATTCAGCCACTGAAAGGATTACGGGATACAGCAAAGAAGAGTTGATTGGTATGCATGTGAGCGAAATCATTGTACCTGAAGAGCGTGAAGCAGCAATGCAACATTTCAGAACAGTGTTAACATCGGGAAAGGCTGATGGTGAATATCGCTTCAGGCACAAAAATGGTGACATACGTCACTGGTCTGTTAAAGCGGTAAAAATAGCTGAAAACCGCTTCCTGGGATTTCTCTCGGATATTTCGAAACTGAAGCGGTATGCAATGCAGCTGGAAAACAAAATTGCCGAAAACAAAAAAAATGAAGAAGCCTTGCAGGTGAGCGAAACCCGCTTCAGACTCATTTTGGAGAATATGCCAATCCTGCTGAATGCATTTGATGAGAAAGGGAACTTCATCGTTTGGAATAAAGCCTGCGAGCAAAGCACAGGCTATTCGGCAGACGAAATCATTGGCAACCCCAAAGCCATGGAATTGTTGTATCCCGACCCTAAAAACAGGCAGAATGTGATCCAAATGTCAGATGACCCACAGGCAAACCAAAACACTTTTGAGCTCACAACAAAAAGCGGCAGAAAGAGAACCATCACCTGGTTTGACACTTACCATTATTTTGATATCCCCGGTTGGGCATCCTGGGGTTTAGGCCTCGACATCACCGAACGCATCCAGGCAGAGCAAGAGCTGATAAAAGCCAAAGAGCGTGCCGAAGAGAGTGACCGGCTGAAAACCGCTTTCATCAATAACATATCCCACGAAATACGCACGCCTCTCAACAGCATCCTGGGGTTTGGCCAGTTCCTTGCCGAACCCGGACTGCAGCAGCAGGAAAGAATTGAGAACTATCAATATCTTGAAAAAAGCAGCCAGCGCCTCCTGCAAACCATCACAGACATTATGGATGTTTCGCTTATCACGGCTCAAAGCATCATTGCAAACAAGGAAAGCATTGAAATCATTCCTTTTATGAATGACCTGCTAATAAAAACCAGGAAAATAGTGTCTGCAAAAAATATCCTGGTGAACCTGGAAGCTCCCAATAGTGACAACGATCTCATTCTGCAAAGCGACAAGGAGTTGCTCACGAAAATATTTGATCATCTTATCAGCAATGCGGTAAAGTTTACTGAAGAAGGAAGAATCAAACTGGGGTTTCAACTTAATCAGGACAAGATCAACTTCTTTGTAAAAGACACAGGCAAAGGCATTGCTCCCGGAAAACAATCGATGATTTTTGAAGCATTCGCACAGGAAGACATATCTGCAACGCGTGGATATGAAGGCAGTGGCCTTGGCCTGACCATAGCCAAAGGTTTTATCAACCTGCTTGGCGGAAACATCTGGCTGGAGTCTGAAACAGGCAAAGGCTCAACATTTTACTTTTCCCTGCCATACGTCACCGGACAACAGCACACCATCACTGAAACAGCATCTGATGCCAAAGCCCGGGACATAAAAAACCTGCTCATATTGATTGCTGAGGATGATGATGCGAATTATAAATACACACAAACTGTATTGCAAATGGCAGGGTACAGCAGCCTGCACGCGCAAAATGGAGCAGAAGCGCTGGAAATGTGCGGGAAATACCAGGAAATCTCCCTGGTATTGATGGATATCAAGATGCCTGTAATGAACGGGCTGGAGGCCACAAAAAAGATCAAACAAATCAGGCCAGGGCTTCCGGTAATAGCCGTTACGGCGCATGCGCAAACCGGCGATGAACAAAAGATGATAGCTGCAGGATGCAATGGATACATGGCAAAACCGGTAAGCGTAAAGAAATTGCTCAACACCATAAACATGCACGTCATTTCTAACTCTTAACAACAACTTCAAGAACAATGAGTGATTCCAACAAGACCCGAGAAGAACTTTTACAGCAAATAAAAGAGTTGCGTGAAGTAAACAAGCTGCTGAAGGACAATCAGATTAAGCTTGAAAAAGCATTGCAGCTGGCCAGGGATATTACTGCTGCAAAAATTGCTGAACAAAACCTCATTTAAGGGATGAAAACATCCGGAGAAACATATCTTACCTTCTCAATTGACGAGAAACCATTTGCCATACCGCTGCAACACATCAAGAGGGTGGTCAGGGCAGTTTCTGCTACTACTGTACCCGAAAGCAGCAAGAAATTACACGGGGTAATAAATTTCGAGGGTACGATTGTACCGTTGATCAACCTGCGCGAGTGTTTAGGCTTGCCTTCAAAAGATATTTCCGTAAATGACAGCTTCCTGATCCTGAATACACCGCAACGCTTACTTGCGGTTACGGTGGATGCCGTGAACAAGCTATATGATATCAGTGAAGATGAGCTAAGCAACATTGAAATACCCGCCAGGAGAAACAATAACAAATCAAGCAGCACCATCACCTTAAAACATCATCGCGTTTACGGCGATGAGGAAGGCATTATTGTGATATATGATATTGAAGGCTTGCTTAACGCAGAAATGACCCTGCAGATTGATCAGCTGCTGGATGACTTTTTAAAAACCAACAAGGGGGGCAGGTAAATTATCATGGAGAAGCACACATACATGGCTCGCATTAACCGGCGCATCAATGAGCTGCTGGGGCTGCACTTCTCCGAAAACCAATGGGAAGGCCTGGAACGCAGGTTGCAAAAAGCCGCAGCGGCCATGCACATAAAAAAAACGCTGGATCAGCTGGACCAATGGATTGCCCAACCCCACATTCCGCAACATCAGCTGGAAGTCTTAATCGAGCACCTAACTATTTGTGAAACATATTTTTTCAGGGAAAAGCAGGCACTAACCCTGCTTACTGAAAGCATCATTCCATTAATCAAGCCATCCACATACAATGGCAAGAAGCAGCTGCGCATTTGGTGTGCCGCCTGCAGCACAGGGGAAGAGCCCTACTCCATTGCAATGACCCTCAGGGATTCACTGCCAATCCCGGATGAATGGGAAATTACACTGCTGGGCACTGACCTTAATGTCCAGGCCCTCGAAAAGGCCCGGGTGGGCAGCTACTCTCCATGGTCATTCAGGGATACACCTGAGGCTATTAAGCAGAAATACTTTATTAAAAGTGATAAGAAACTGCTGATCAAGCCTGACATCAAAAAGATGGTGCAATTCAGGCAGCACAACCTGGCCACGGAAGCTTTTCCCGCCCCCGGCAATGGCAGCAAACAATGGGATGTGATCTTATGCCGCAATGCGCTGATGTACTTTTCTCCTGACGTCATTAAACGCATCACCAAAAAATTTCATGAGGTTTTGAAGCCAGATGCCTGGTTCATCACCAGCCAGGTGGAATTAAACGACGATTATTTTGGCATTTTCAAAAGGGTATTGTTCCAAAATGCCATATTCTACAGGAAAAGCCCAAAAGAGCCTCCAATTCAACAAGTGCAAGTTCACATAGCGAAAAAAACACAGCAATCATCCTTAAGTCTGCTTAAGCCAAAGCAGATTAACAAGGCAACCAAAGCAGGTCTGCGAAACAGATCAAAAGCATCATCGCAGGTTCGCGTCAAAAAGCAGGAGCATTCGCTCATCAGCAAGAAGGGCAGCGAACTAACTGCCAGTCATGATGCGGTGCTGTTTGAGCAAGTCAAGGCGCTGGCCGATGCAGGCAGGCTCGATGAAGCTGCAGAAGCCATGTCAGGCTTGCTGAAAAACGGTAGCGGGCAAGCAGAACATTATTATGTGTATGCCACAGTGTTGATGGAAATGGAAAGACTCGGGGAAGCAGATCAAAACCTGGTTAAAGCACTTTACCTGGAACCCGGGCACCTTGCAGCCAGGTTAAACAGGAGCCAGCTGCTGAGAAAAACCGGAAAGCATGAACAGGCATACAAAGAAATGCAAAACCTGCTGGACGACATCAGTACCTTTGACGATCATGCCCCCCTGCCCCACCTCGATGGCCTCACCGCCGGCAGGGTGAGGCAAATGGCAGGGTTGTTCAGTGTAACGACCTGATCAGGCAGCATACGCAGCAAGATCTTAACACGGGCATTCAAAAACCTGTAAAAACTTATCAGAATGAGCTCAGATGATCAAATACTGAAAGAGCGGGCAAGGCAATTGGCCAAAAAGCGGGAAAACGGTAACAATGATACCGGGAAAACCCTTGTGGTTGAATTTTTGCTATTCCCCGAAAAATATGCCATTGCAGCAAGCTTTATTGAAGAAGTGCTTACCTTGCAGGAAATCACGCCGCTTCCGGGCACAGCAGAACATCTGATGGGGGTGGTCAATTTCAGGGGCAAGATTGTTCCAATCATAAACCTTAAAAATCTCTTCATGCTAAAAGAGCAAGGGCTCACCGAAATGGATAAAGTAATATTGCTGCGCCAGGGTCAAGTGGTTTTTGGCCTGCTGGCTGATAGCATCACGGGTTCGCAAAGCATTGACATGGATCAACTGGCAGAGCCCCCGCTCAACTTGAGCAAGATTGGCAATGAATTCATCACAGGACTGATGCCTGATGGCACCATTGTGCTGGATGCAGCAAAAGTTTTTGCCAGCAATTCATTAATCAAAACAGCAAAATAATAGCACTTACCCATACACTAACTTTCAAAAAAAGGAACTATGAACATACTACAAAACATCAGCTTTCGTGCAAGGTTGCTTATTGGTTTTTCTGTAATCCTAATCGGCATAACAGCCACCTGGATCATCGCAATGAACAGCCTGAATCTCATTGTGAAAGCAAAGGCTGAGCTGGACGTTGCCCAGGACACAGCCAGGGAACTGACAAGCCTTCGTTCAGACCAAAACAGGTTAAACACCCTGCTTTTGCTTGCCACCACCAGTGAAAGCAGCGATCAAAGACAACAATATCTTGATGAGCTTGCAGGGATATGGAACAGCATTGATCAAACTGTTTCGGGAATGGGCGTAGTCCTGCAAGAAAACACAGCTGTCTTACCCACATTCAGGGAAGTGGCGGTATGGAAAGACAGATCGAGACAAAACCAAATGAGACAGATTGAGCATATTAACAATGATCAGCCTGAAGCCGCCATGGAAGTTTACAGGGAAGTGGTGCAGGTTGGCTGGGAAACACTTCGAAACCATATCAATACGCTTGAAGACCAACTCGAAAAACAGGGTGATGTGCTGCTTGCACAATCCGATGCACGCGTAAACAGAAGCAATTTCTCACTCACCACCATTGGAATTGTTGTCATTCTTATCACATTACTGATTGTTTTAGGAACTATGCGAATGATTACCCGCATCACCACAGACATCAAAGAGGGGATTACCGTTTTGGGAAGCAGTGCGTCGGAAATTCAATCAACCGTTAATGAAATATCAACTGGTGCTGCCGAAACGGCATCTTCCATATCAGAGACCTCCACCACTGTAGAAGAGATCAGGCAAACATCAATTGTAGCAGGTAAAAAAGCGAAAAGCCTGATGGAGAACTCCGAAAAAGCCTCAGAAATTGGAGAACGTGGCCTGGAAACATCGCAAAAGATGATTGATGCAATGGAGCAGATTGACAGGCAGATGAAAAACATTCACAACACCATCACCAAATTATCGGAACAAAACCGTTCGATCGGTGAAATAACAACCACGGTTTCTGACATAGCCGACCAGTCGAACCTGCTGGCAGTGAATGCAGCCATCGAGGCTGCCAAAGCCGGTGAACACGGGCGCGGCTTCTCAGTTGTTGCCCAGGAGATCAGGAGCCTCTCTGAGCAATCCAAAAAATCAACAGCACAAGTTAAAGATATTTTGAATGAGATTCAAAAGTCAGTAATTCAGGCCGTTGAGGTGATCAACCAGGGCACAAAAACTGTCGAAGAAGGCAACAAAACGGTCGCAGAGGACAGGGAAGTGGTTGAAACGCTTATAGAAAGCGTAAATGAAGCAACTGAAGCCGCAGTGCAAATATCATCAACCAGCCACCAGCAAATGGCAGGCATGGACCAGATCGTGCCAGCCATGGAAAACATCAAGCAGGCAAGTGAACAAAATGTATCAGGCATAAGGCAAACCGAAGAAGCGGTGAAAAGTCTTTATGAGCTGGGTGAAAACCTGAAAAGCGTTATCACAAAATACAAACTCTAGTGCAGGATGGGTAAAGATAAAGAGGCATTTTTAAAGGAGCTGCTTAACGATTTCAAGATCGAAGCATCCGAGCACCTTCAGTCTATCTCAAACGGACTGCTGAAGCTTGAGAAGAACTTCCAAACTCCTGAAAGCAAGGAGGTTGTTGAAAATGTTTTTCGCGAGATTCATAGCATTAAGGGTGCCGCACGTGCCGTTAACCAGCTGCAAATTGAACGCCTGTGCATGAGCATGGAAAGCGTTTTTTACCAGGTCAGGAAAGGCAGCATCAGTCTTGCACCCCCCATGTTTGATGTGTTTTTGCAATTTTCCGACCTGCTGGATAAGATGCTGAAAGAAATTGACAACACAACAAAGAGTGTCTCAGAAAACAACATACGAAAACTTTCAGTAAAAATCTCATCGCTTTCACAAACCAAGGCTCTGGCACCAAAGAAAGTTATGGTTCCAGGATTATCTGAAAACCCCAGATCCGAAACAAGTAACCAGGCTGCCATGCCATCGCCGATTGCCCAAACTGATGATACGGGCGCATTACAGGATACAGACACCCACAAAGACGCACAGCCCGGTGACATGCATGCGCTGACAGCAGAAAGCCCAAAGCAGGAAACTATTAGAGTGGCATCATCAAAGCTGTCTGAGATTCTCAACAGGGCAGAAGAGCTGATCACCATCAAAAGCCGTCTGCAGCACCAGGCGAGGCAATTGCAAGCGCTTGCCGGACAAATGTCCTATTGTCAGAAAAAATTCGAAGAAAGAGTGGCTTACGGCAGCGGCGACCTTAACAAAGCTGACCCGGCCGAAACGCACAGAGAACTGGAGCAGCTCAAAAAGAACAAAAACGAACTGACTGCACTGGTAGGCAGCATGGATAATTTACAAAGCACTGCCGGACGGTCAGTCGATGAGCTGATCCTCAGCATCAGGAAAAGCATGATGCAGCCTTTTTCTTCCCTGTTCATGATTGTGCCACGCATCGTCAGGGATCTCTCAAAAGAATTTGGCAAGGAGGTTCATCTCGACCTTAAGGGTGCTGATATTGAGATAGACCGGAGGATACTGGAGGAGATGAAAAACCCGCTGATACACCTTATCAGGAACTGCATTGACCACGGCATGGAGAGCCGCGATGAAAGAAAAAGAAAAAACAAAAGCGTAACCGGCGTTCTCCGCATTGCCGCAGGCATCGAATCGGGACAAAAAATCCATATCGAGATCAGCGACGATGGCAGAGGCATCGATCGGGAGAAGCTCATAAGTGCCGCCCTGAAATCGGGCAAGGTGACCATGGAAGAAATGCAGCACATGAATGAAAAAGAGATCAATATGCTCATTTTCAGGTCGGGTGTTTCTACCAGCCCATACATAACAGATGTATCAGGTCTGGGGCTCGGCATGGCCATCGTGGCCGAAAAAATTGCCGGGCTTGGCGGCAGCATCGATGTTGAAAGTGAAAAGGACAAAGGAAGCACATTCAGCATCACACTGCCTCAAACGCTTGCCACATTCAGGGGCGTGCATGTAAAAGCATCCGGCAGCAGTTTTCTGATCCCTACCTCTGCCATTGTAAAAGCATTGAAAATATTGCCAGCCGACATACGGAAGGTAGAATCCAGAAATGCAATAAAATTTGACAACGAAACTATTGGCTTAGTCAGCCTGGCCGATGTGCTGGGCATTCGGAGAAGGCATACCGGAAAAATGAGCAAAGCCTTGCAGGGATTAATCTTACATCATGCGCTTAAGAAACTTGTGTTCATTGTTGAAGATGTGTTTGGGGAGCAGGAAGGCGTGGTAAAAGCCCTGGGCTTGCAGGCGGAGCATGTCAGGAACATTGCCGGTGCCATCCTGTCGGGCGATGGCACGGTTTTGCCAGTGCTGAATGTGGCTGAGCTGATGGAGTCAGCTGCAGGAAAAAGCTATTTCACAGTTGATGACAGTGAACTCAGCCCTCAGAAAGATACAAACCAAAAACAAATCAAGGTGCTGGTGGCTGAAGATTCCATCACCGTTCGCAATATGTTGCGCAACTACCTGGACTCAGCAGGCTTTGTTGTTACCACGGCCGTTGACGGAATGGATGCTTATGAGCGGCTGCAAAACGACACCTTCGACATTGTTGTTTCCGATGTAGAGATGCCGCGAATGAACGGTTTTGAGCTTACAGAGAAGACCCGGGAGGATTCCCGGACCACAAGCCTGCCGGTGATCCTGGTCACGGCGCTCGAATCGGCCGACGACCGCAGGCGGGGCATGGAAGCCGGCGCCAACGCATACATCGTAAAAAGCAGTTTTGAAAAAGGAAACCTGATCGACACCATTAAACGCTTAACGTAAAATTCGTGAAAGAAAAGGTACATCAGAAAATTAAGGTTTTAATCGTTGACGACAGCCCTGTAAGCCAGAGGATCTATCGTCGTATCATCGCTGCCGACAGCCGGCTGGAGATTGTGGCAGTGGTATCAAACGGACGCGAAGCCGTTAATTACCTTTCAGAAAACAAACCGGATGTTGTCAGCATGGACCTGAACATGCCCCACATGGACGGGATAGAGGCCACAAGGCATATTATGCAACACAATCCTGTCCCCATTGTGGTTTCCAGCAGCCTTTACGACCCTGGCCAGCAGGAAATGGCCATGGAAGTACTGGAGGCCGGTGCTGCGGGCATCATGCCAAAACCACCAGGGCCGGGACATCCCGATCACGACCGCGCAGCGAAGCACTACCTGAGGCTGCTAAGGTCAATATCGGAAATAAAGGTGATCAGAAGGCGACCACATCTTAAAAATAATACATTGCACCCGGTTTCAGTAGCTGATGAAAAGAACATTCCTGGTGACCTAAAACACAAAGACTACCGCGTATTGCTCATTGGGGCATCCGCCGGCGGACCAGAAGGCGTAAAGGCCATACTGGCAGGACTGAAACCCGGGTTTCCGCTTCCTGTGATGATTGTGCAGCATATCGACTGGCATTTTACGGAAGGGTACAGGCTCTGGCTGCAGTCATATACAAAAATCCCCGTGCTGGCTGCCGGCAACAACCAGGCGCTGATGCCCGGACATGCCGTCCTTGCCGCAGGAAACAAGCACCTGGTTATAAAATCTGAAGGCATCGCAGGCTTCAGTGACGAGCCCGCTCACAGGGGACACAGGCCCTCAGTAAGGCATCTCTTCAAAAGCGCCGCCGAAATATACGGCAATAAAGCCATTGCCGTATTGCTCTCAGGAATGGGCACCGACGGCGCAGAAGAACTCAAATTGCTTAAGGATGCCGGCGCCCTTACCTTTGCACAGAACAAGGAAACCTCCCTGGTCTTCGGCATGCCGGGTGAAGCCGTAAGGCTGGGCGCCGCCACAATGGTGATGTCGCCCGAAAATATCAGCAATTACATCAATGAAATATTCACCACATGAAACCCAAAGTTTAATTATGGATAATGTATTAAATATCAGTTTTGACAAAGGATATGTGCTTGCTGTGGAAGACTCAAAAGTACAGGCAAAACGTATTCAGCATTTCTTTTATGAAAACAACATCCCTGCAAAAATTTGCAGCAATGGTGCCGAAGCCCTTGAAACGGCCATAATGGAAAAACCGCTGATCATCGTCAGCGATGTGGTGATGCCGGTAATGGATGGTTACGAGTTTTGCAGCAAGATCAAGGGCAACCCGGAGTTGGCTGACACACCCGTCATTCTGCTGACATCGCTGAGCGACCCCCTCGATATCATCAAAGGCCTGCAAGCCGGTGCAGATAACTTTATCACAAAACCATATGAAGATGAGTACCTGCTCACCCGAATGAAATACCTTATCGCCAACAGGCATTTCCGCCAGATGGGATCTGGCGAAATGGCCATTGACATCGTATTTCAAAACCAGAAATTCAAGATCAACTCCGACAAAAAACAAATCCTCAGCCTGCTGCTGTCTGTATATGAAGCTGCCGTCAATCGCAATGAACAGCTCATAGAAGCACAACAGCAACTGGAAATAATGAATGAGAACCTGCAAGCGGCCAATAAAGAGCTTGAAGCTTTTTCGCACACCGTATCGCACGACCTGAAATCACCACTTAACGGCGTTATCGGATTTGCGGAACTGCTAAAGTCTGTTTATGGTGATGTACTTGACGATGAAGCTAAATCCTACCTCAACAATATGATCAAGTCGGCCTATAACATGGCTCAGCTGATTGAAGACCTGCTGAACTTCTCCAAATCGGGCAGGGCGCAGATCAATCCGGAAGTTTTTGATCTGAGTGAGATGGTTCATATTGTGGTTGATGAACTTAGAGAGATGACGTATAAGGGCCATTACGACATTCACATTGAGCGGGACATCATGATTAAAGCAGACCCCGGACTGGTGCGCGTTGCACTCAACAACCTGGTGAGCAACGCACTTAAATACAGTCGGAACAAAGAAAAGCCTGAAATTCATTTCGGGACCATGGAAAAAGATGGTGAAAAAGTGTTATACTTGCGTGATAACGGGGTGGGTTTTGACATGAACAAAGCCGATGACCTGTTCAGGCCCTTTATACGTCTTCATTCAAACCGCGAATTCCAGGGCACGGGCGTTGGACTAAGCACAGTGAAACGAATCATTGAAAAACACGGCGGCGACATATGGTTTGAATCAGCACCCGGCGCAGGAACATGTTTTTATTTCACATTCGAATAGTTAAAAACTTGTTTTAACAACCCTTATGGCATAGCTTGACCTTGTCATCAAAAACAAAAACACATGAACGACAAATCGCATATCTGGGAAAAAAGCCAGTTTGACTCCCTGGTCAACAACATGCCGGGCATCATTTACCGCTGCAAATTTGACCATCACTGGACAATGCTGTTTTTAAGCAATGGCTTTGAAAAGATCAGTGGCTACAAAGCTGAAGATGTGATCAACAACGCAAAGGTATCCTATGTCGATATTATTTTTGCTGATGACCGGAAAATGGTTACAGAGCAAATAGACAAAGCCATCAACAAAAACGAATTCTGGGAAATAGAATATCGAATACGCCGCAAGGATGCTTCTACATGCTGGGTGCTGGAAAAAGGAAGGGCGATTTTCGATGAAAACGAAAACATTGCATTCCTTGATGGTTTTATCCTTGACATCAGTGAGAAAAAGAACGCCGAAAAACAGTTAAGGGAGAGCGAGGCATACCACCGCAGCTTATCCGAAAACATCCCGGATATGATCTTTGAGATTGATGAAGATGGGGTATTTCTCAGCTTTAAAGCTGATGAAAAAGACTTGTATTCCATGCCCGAACAGTTCCTGGGGAAAAAATACAATGAAATTTTTCCGCCCGACATCACCCGGGAGATGGAAAATGCCATTTCTAAAACCCTGGCAAGCGGAGAAGCCACTAACCTAAGCTATTCGCTTGAGATCCTTCAGGAAAAGAAATTTTTCCAGGCAAGGATCTCCGCCCTCGGAGACAGCAAATTAATTGTCCTGGTCAGGGATGTTTCAGCCCAAAGACAAGCAGAGAGTGAATTAATCTCATTAAGCAACCTGCAAACCATTCTACTAAAAATTGCCTCCGAATACATCAACCTGCCCATTGCGGAAATAGAAGAGGCTACGGCCAGATCGCTGGAAGAACTAGGAAGGTTCGTAAATGCCGACAGAACCTATATCTTTGAATATGACTGGGAAAACAAGGTGTGTAACAATACGCATGAGTGGTGTGAGAACGGCATTGAGCCCCAGATTGACGAGCTACAAGGCGTACCACTGGACATAATACCCTACTGGGTTGAAACACACCTGAAGGGAAAAACAATGTACATCCCGGATGTTTTTGCCCTGGACAAAGACGATGGGGTGCGGCAAATCCTGGAACCCCAGGAAGTAAAAAGCCTGATCACCATTCCGATGATGGAAAGGGGTGAATGCCTGGGATTTATCGGGTTTGACTCCGTCAGAAATCATCATAATTACACAGAAAAAGAAAAAGTGCTTCTGTCGGTTTTTTCTGAGATGCTTGTGAACATCAGGCACAGGATCAAGCTGGAGAAAAACCTGATTGCTGAAAAACAGAATGCAGACATTGCCAACAGGGCAAAAAGCGAATTCCTGGCCAATATGAGCCACGAAATACGCACCCCAATGAATTCCATACTGGGTTTCAGCGAAGTGATGCTGAATACAACAGGTGACAAGCAGCAGCAGAATTACCTTCGCACAATCCTGAACAGTGGCAAATCACTCCTCACACTCATCAACGACATCCTTGACCTGTCAAAAATCGAAGCAGGCAGGATGGAGATCTCCCCTGAAGCCGCTGATGTGCGACTGATTGTTAACGAGATCAAACAGTTATTCAAACACAAATCAATGGAAAACAACATTGATTTCGGCGTCAGCTTTGATGAAGACTTTCCGGATACAATCATCATTGATGAGGTAAGACTGCGGCAGATCCTGCTAAACCTTTGTGGCAATGCCATAAAATTCACCGAAAGAGGCCGGGTGGAGGTTGACGTTAACGTATTGAACAACTTCAACGGCCACATAGATTTTGAAATAGTGGTCAGCGACACGGGGATCGGCATTCCGGAAGAAGACCAGCAACGTATCTTTGACTCTTTTAACCAGCAATCTGGGCAGGATAACAAGAAATACGGCGGTACTGGCCTCGGCTTGACGATAAGCAAGCGCCTGGCAGAACTCATGGGTGGCGAAATACATGTAGAAAGCCGGATTGGAGAAGGAAGCCGTTTCAGCGTACGCTTCTTCGACATCAAATATTCTGATGAGATTATTGACCACGAAGGGGCTTTTCTGTGGGAAGAACAAAACATTGTCTTCAATGGGTCCAGGATATTGATTGTTGATGACGTGCCACATAACAGGAATCTGGTTATGACCTATCTAAAAGGCTATGACCTGAAGCTGTTTGAGGCAGAAAATGGAGAAATAGCCATCGAATATGCAAAAATCTATCAGCCCGACCTCATATTCATGGATATCAGGATGCCTGGTATTAATGGCTATGAGGCCACGGAGATCATTAAACAAGAAAAAAGCCTGAAAGACATACCCATCATTGCACTTACCGCTTCCACCATGCGAAGTGAGCTGAACAGGCTCAATGAGACCTTTGACGGATACCTGCGCAAACCGGTTCAGAAAAACACCATCATCAACGAACTAATTAAGCACATTCCATACGAGACACCTGAACAAGCCATTGTAAAACCTGCAGAAACAGTGGGTGAGAAAATCCCGGGAGCTATCCCTGCAGCTATCTCATCCGAATTAAAAGAACAGTTCAAGGAGTCTTTCAGGCAATCCATTGAAAATCAAATTAATTATTTGATGATCGATGACCTTAAAGAACTTGTTGATGCCATGCAAGGCTTTGCCATTGAGCATGATATTTCGCAACTCAAGGACATGACAGCAGAGCTGAACGGCTTCATGGACACTTTTGACTTTGAAGAGATCAATAAAAGCCTCCAGGCAATCCAACAATTATTCAACGACTAACCAAAACGAAATGGAAGCGCCAAAAGCAACAAAACAAAAAGAGATGATCCTGGTTGTGGATGACCAAATGACCAACCTGAAAATCTTATCGAGCATTTTAAGCAAGGAATATTCGCTGGGCATAGCCAACAGCGGCGAAAATGCAATGAAGTACCTGGAAAACAACACCCCCGATCTCATATTGCTTGATATCATGATGCCGGAAATGGACGGATACGAGGTGTGTCAGAAGATCAAACAGGATGAGGCCTGCCAGGATATTCCCGTTATCTTCCTGACAGCCAAAACTGATATTGATGATGTGGTCAAAGGCTTCGAATACGGCGCAGTTGACTACATTACCAAGCCGTTCAACATCTCCGAACTGAAAGTCAGGGTTAGAAACCATCTCAATCTGCAGGCTGCCCGCAACGAACTAAAAAAGGCGAACGCACAGCTAACAAAAATCAACCAGGAGAAAGACAGGTTTTTCTCCATCATCGCGCACGACCTCCGAAGCCCCTTATCCGGTTTTGCAGGGTTGAGCGAGTTGCTCGTAGAGCAGATCAGGGCAAACAATCTCGATATGATTGAAAAATATGCAAGTGCGATGCAGCAATCTTCAAAGATCACCATGGAGTTGCTTATGAACCTCATGACATGGTCGCGCGCACAAACCGGAACCCTCGAATATCAGCCGGAAAGGCTATCAATACAAGGGATTGTCAAAGAGAATGTTGCATTATTACGACATGCCGCCGATGAGAAATCCATCACAATTGAAACCCAAAGAATTGATGATGAAGAATTTAGTGCTGATAAGGAAATGGTAGGTGTGATATTGCGAAACATCCTTTCAAATGCAATCAAATTCACCAATACTGGCGGTTCTGTTAAGATCAGTGCTGAAATAAATGCACAGGAAGTAAATTTCTGTGTTGTTGATGATGGCATCGGGATGAATAAAGAAATGCTGGATTCGCTTTTCAGGATCGACACCAAGATTCGCCGCATTGGAACCAACAAGGAACCCAGCACAGGCCTGGGCCTGCTGCTTTGCAAAGAATTTGTCGATATGCACGGTGGTCAGATCAGTGTCGAAAGCGAAGAAGGTAAGGGGACAAAGATTACCGTAATTATCCCAGTTTAGCAAGAATGACCTACCCTGCCATTTAGCGCGGAAAGACTTGCGTGTTATAGTGTTGATAAAGCATTCACAGATCATAAAGCAACCAAAATAAATCTTTGTAATTCCAGAATAAACGTTTTATGCGTTTTAGAATATTCATAGTAGAAG
Organism: Bacteroidales bacterium; assembly: GCA_007120085.1. Lineage (GTDB taxonomy): Bacteria > Bacteroidota > Bacteroidia > Bacteroidales > UBA7960 > PUPG01. The sequence goes on from SKOK01000135.1 coordinate 27,852, forward strand.
ATGATCCCTGGTACGGGCAGTTTATGACGTACCAGCTATCCTCAAACCCCGACCACGACGTGGTTCTGTACAGCTGTGCAAAAGACATCCTGGATAATCTGCACAAGCAGCCCGACCTGGTGTACATGGATTTTGGCCTTCCCGACATGGATGGGGATAAACTCCTGAAAGAGATGCTCAAGAGAGTGCCGGACTTGCCTGTGGTCATCGTAAGCGGGCAGGAAGACATTTCCGTGGCTGTTAACCTGCTGAAGGCCGGGGCCAGGGACTACATCGTTAAGAATGATCACACGAGGGACCTTTTATGGCGTTCTGCCAATAATGTGAAGGAGAATTATTCGCTACGGCGGGAAGTAGCAGACCTGAAGGAACAGCTCGAGGAAAGATTTTCCCTTGACAAAAGCATCATTGGCCGGAGTGATGCCATACAACAATCGCAAATGCTTGCAAAAAAGGCCATTCATTCAGACATCAACGTCTCCCTGTTTGGCGAAACAGGAACAGGCAAAGAGGTGTTTGCCCGAGCCATCCATTTCAACAGCAAAAGACGAAAGCATCCCTTCATCGCCGTTAACATGACAGCCATCCCCAAAGACTTGGTTGAAAGCGAGCTGTTTGGGCATGAAAAAGGAGCCTTTACGGGTGCCATCGTCCAGAAAAAAGGGCGGTTTGAAGATGCAAACAAAGGAACAATATTCCTGGATGAGATTGGTGAGATGGACATGCAACTACAGAACAAACTGCTCAGGGTGCTCCAGGAACGCCAGCTGGTCCGGGTGGGGGGAAATAAGACCATTTCGATTGACATCCGCCTGATCACAGCCACCCAGAAAGACCTCGCAGAAGAGGTCAAGGCAGGCAATTTCAGGGAAGACCTCTACTTCAGGATCATGGGACTGCCCATAGAGTTACCGCCATTAAGAAAGCGGCAACAAGACATTCTGCTGCTTGCAGATCACTTCATAAAAGAATATGCCAAACAACACAAAACCGCGCCACCCGCCTTCACTAATGACGCTAAGGAGAAGCTTCACAATCACACATATCCCGGCAATGTAAGGGAACTCAAAGCCGTCATCGATCTGGCGTGCGTCATGTGCAACGGCGATGCCATCACAGCCGACGACATAAGCTTTTACCAGCTTGGAGTGGAAGACACCTACACCTATTCCGAAAAAACACTCAAAGAGTACAACAACGAAATCATATCACATTACCTGAAAAAATACGACAACGACGTTATGACGGTTGCCAGCAAGCTGGCTGTCAGCAAATCAAAAATTTATGATCTGATAAAATCAGGGCAGATAAAAACCACGTCATTCCGACCGGCAGGAAGGAACCAAAACCTGCAACCATGAATCCAACCTACGCAATAAACATTCACGAACTGGAGGATCAACTGTCCCTGATGGCTGCTGATGAAGATGTTCAATCGGTTTTACTGATGGGTGCCGATGAGGGCCACCCGGCAAAGGAAGAACTGGATCCTCTGTTGGCAGCTTTCCCAAAACCACTTATTGGTGGCATATTTCCGGAGATAATCACTGATAACAAACGCACAAAAACCGGATTCCTGCTTTTCCCCTTATCATTTGAACTAAAAACGACAGTGATTGAGCTAAGTTGCGATGATAGTGACTGTATTGATCTTCTGAAAAACAAATTTGACGTAAATGAGATCAAACGGGCAAAAAGTCTTTTTGTCTTTGTTGATGCGTTTGGCCATAAGAAAAAGAGCTTTGTGCATTCCCTCTTTAATTTTTTTGGAAACACGGTGAAATACCTTGGTGGAGGTGCTGGCTCGTTGTCATTTGAACCCTTTGAATGCATTTTGCATAACAGCGGGGCATATCAGAATGCGGCAGTGCTTGGATTATGTGAGCAACCGCTATCACTGGGCGTGGCACATGGGTGGACACCGATCGGCAAACCCCTGAAGGTAACAAAGGCAGAAGGCAACAGCATCATCAGCCTTGAGTGGAAGCCGGCTTTTGAGACCTATAAGGAACAGATTGAAAGGCATTCGGGCTTAAGCATCACGGAAGAAAATTTCTTTGACATTGCGAAATCATACCCGCTGGGAATGGTAAAACTTGACAGTGAGATGGTGATCAGGGATCCTTACCGTGCTGAAAGCGGGGTGCTGCATATTGTGGATGAGGTTCCGGAAGGCGAATATGTCCGGATCATGCATGGCAATATCGACTCCTTGCTGAACGGGGCCGGGGCCGCCCTTGATGAGGCAAAAACATACGCCAGGAGAATGGATCAACCTTCAATGCTGTGCATCGACTGCATCTCACGCGTACTCTACATGCAGGATGACTTTTCCAGGGAAATTAAGGTTGTCAGCGACCAGCAAGCAGTTAACGGTGCACTGAGCATAGGTGAGATTGCCAATGCCGGCGAAACATTCCTGGAGGTTTACAATAAAACAATCGTAATCGCATTATGGCAAACGAAAACTTAGAAACCAGGGTGCTGCTGGAGATTGCCCTGCAGCAGCTTTATGAAGGCAGTGCCGGGAAAATTCTACAGCATACACTGCCAATTTACATGCGCAAGCTCAATTGCTTCATGGCCGGCGTTGTGGTCGCCGACAAAGAAGAGGTGGTGATACCGTATACCTTCTATGGTTCAGATAGCTGGCATGAACTCAAGCAGTTTTTTCTTGAACAGAATACTGACCAGGCTCGGCTTGTTGAATACCAAGCCGGGGGGAAATACTACTATGGCTATTCGATGCCGCACTATGGATGGTTAGTGTTGGGAAAAAATCAAGCTTTTGCTGTCGACATAAAGAACGAACTTGTGCGACTTGTTAGCCAGCTTGGCCGGTCGCTCTGCCAGGCGGAAGAAGAGGCACGCCTGAAACTACTGCAAAACCTGATCAATAATTCTTCTGATGCGGTGCAGGTAGCAAAAGAGTCGGGCCAGATTTACTATATAAACCATCTGGCTGAAGAGCGCCTGGGGATAAAACAGCAAGATGCCCACAAGTATCATATCCGGGATTATGAGTCCGTTTTCAAGGAAGAAGGAGCCTGGGAAAAGCATGTTAAAGAATTGAAGAGCAAAGGATTTCTAACATTAGAGGGCTTGAACATCAACCAGACCACCGGTCATAGATTTCCGGTTGAGGTCACCGTAAAATACATTCAAATAGGCTCTGAAGGTTATGTTATTGCCAACTCACGCGACATCAGTGAGCGCAAAGCTACCGAAAAACAGCTGGCCGAAGCAAAAAGCGTCGCTGAAAGGGCATCCCAAGCCAAAGAGCTGTTCCTGGCAAACATGAGCCATGAGATCCGCACACCACTCAATGTGATCATTGGCATGATCAGACAGCTGAGCCGGGAAACACTCAGCGGTGACCAGTTGTATTATGTAAATCAATCGGCTGCGGCAGCCACCCACCTCCTGGCAATACTCAACAACATACTGGACATGACCAGTATTGAAGCCGGCGAGCTGGTGCTCGAAAACAAGGATTTCAGCATAAGCGCCATTGCACAAAATGCCCAAAGCATCCTTTCATCGCAGGCTAATGAAAAAAACATTGATTTTCAGCTGCATATTTCACCCCAGGTGAAAGAGGCGCTGTATGGAGATGATGTGCGCATCAGGCAAATCCTGATCAACCTGCTGGATAATGCCATCAAATTTACAGAAAAAGGTTTTGTAAGACTTTCCATATCAGTGTCTGAAACGACTGCAAACAAGCAGGTAGTGCGTTTCGACATTGAAGACAGTGGCATTGGCATGTCTGATGATTTTACATCAGACGTTTTTAAAACCTTTACCCAGGAACAAGCCACCGCCAACCGGCAGTTCGGTGGTGCAGGGCTTGGTTTAAACATTGCCCATGACCTGCTCCAGCTGATGGGCTCAGAACTAAAGTTAAAAAGCAAGAAAGGAACAGGTACACACATAAGCTTTGAATTGAAGCTGCCCGCCGGTGATCCAGAGAAGATATCCGGTAAAAGCATCAGCATCAATGCCAATGCCTTTGAAGGCTTTCGTGTGATGCTGGCCGAAGACAATGACATGAACCGCTTCATTGCGCTGCACAGCCTTTCGCACGTGGGATGCATCGTGTCAGAAGCGACCAATGGCAAGGAAGCTGTTGAACTGGCCAGGAAAGAAGCTTTTGACCTCATCCTCATGGACATCCAGATGCCCGAAATGGATGGGCTGGAAGCAACCAGGATTATCCGCAATGAACTCAAAATTGACACACCCGTCATTGCCCTCACGGCAAATGCCTTTAAACATGATATTGATAAATATTTAGCCAATGGCATCAACGACTACGTCATCAAACCTTACGACGAACAAGACTTTTACCGTAAAATAAGTCATTATTTCAGCCTGGCAAAAATTGCTGAAGGGTCAGCAACAGAAAGCCCCGCAGGCAAGCAGGCCAGTCCGCCGCTTTACAATCTTGACAAACTCCGGGATTTGAGCAAGGGCAATGAAGGCTTTGTTCAGAAAATGCTGGGTATATTTGTTGCACTTGCACAGGATGGCATCAACAAACTGGAAGATGCGCAGAAAAACAACGACAGGGAAGCAATGCGCAAAATGGCACATAAGATGAAACCCAGCATTGATCAACTGGATATCAAATCACTTTATGAAAAGGTGCGAATGCCGGAAAAGCCCGCATTTCGCGAGCTTTCCGGTGATGAAGTTAACGACTGGGTTAATGATGTTACCAAAACACTTATGAAAGTTTCCCGGCAGATCAGTGAGCGGGAAATCAACACTGACTAATCCCCGTGATCAGTTATTGTTGTTATTGTTGTTAGGCCGGTTGTATATCTTGTTTGGATTTCTGTAACCGGGCTTATCCTTGTACCAGTCCATAAAACTGAACCCGCTGCTTTGTGCCCATTGAGGAAAAACAAGGTGAGCCACTACAATGTCTTCCTTTTCCATCGGATAATCAAACCTTTCAGGGAGATGCATACCCCATGGCAAATTCGTAGCCGATTTGTAGTACTTTCCAATGGAAGGATCTGTATCATCATCGCCAGTGCCAAAATAAGCGGTATTGACCAGGTCTGTTGGGGGATACCCTGGCAGATGCACTTCCCGCCCACGGTCTTGGTTTACAATCAGAAACGGATTATAAGGTGGCATTCCAATCGCCTGGGCTGTTTGTGGCGGGTCTAAAATGATCCTCACGGTGATCGACTCAGGCTCAACATAGTCCATATAAGGCTGTGTGTTTACGAAACCCGAACCAATGCCATCAAAAAGATTATACGTGTTATCGAAAGGAATGATGACCGCCTTGCTCTGGCCACTTTCCGTGTTGTTGGCATTCAATGATATGATGTTCCCTGTGTGGTTCAACCCGATCACATCAGCAACCACCGATGGCGGTACATCCAGCTGGAAACCAAAGCCATTTTTAAATCCCGCTCCAATAGCTTCAATGGTATAGGTAGCACGTATCTCTGCTACCAGGTTATCCGCATTTGTTATTTGATTGATATTGTAAGACAACACCAGGTCATTGAAGTCATAATCGCCTTTTTCCGGCCACAGGTCTTCGAAAGCCAGGCCTCCTACCCTGTTGCGGCCTGGGAAATAATTGTCAAAAGCCAGGTTGGGATCATCCGGATAATCATCCATTACATCTGGAATGCCATCTCCGTCTGTATCAATCAGGTTGGGATCAACCAAGGGAATTGACATCTTGTCAATGGCTTCAACCGGGTTGGATGTGACATAAAAAAGCGCATCGTTGAAATCATGGTCACAGCCACCATGCTCCCTGTTTAAGTCCTCAAAACCAATAACATGCAATTGACGTACAGCATCATAAAGCAAAACAGTGTGTTGCCTGAGTTCTGGATCAGACTCAGGGTTGAATGCCGGGTTTGAAAAAAAATGTACACGGGTTGTATTCACACTCGACGCTGCAAAACCATTGGCAATCAATACCCAACCAATACCAGTTCCTTCCGGAAAAGTTCCAAGGTGCAGTTTGTCTCCTGAAAACAAGCCACCCCCGCTGTTCATGTATGAGAAATTTGGAAATGCTATGATGATCTCATCAATGTCCTCTCTTGATGCAGGAGGGTTATTTATATCATAAGTGTAAAACCCCAGGGAATTACGGTGAGCAGCACCTTCGTGCACGAATGTGATATAAACATCTGCTTCTTCAAGCAATTGTATTTCAGTTTGATTGCCTTCTGCCAGGTAATGCGGATTATGAATAGGAACCGAAGCCCTTTCCGGCAATGCTGCGTCCAGGTCACGCAACAATTCAAAGTCAACAATGTCGCCAGGCTCAACCAGGCACAGTGGCACACCCTGATGACCATATTCGCACAAGAAAGAATAACCATCAGGCAATTCCTTAAGAAAGAAATCATCATCATCTGCCGGTGCAGACTTCGCACCATTACCACCAATCGTAAGGTTTAGCTGACCATTGCTGAGATCAGCAATGGTAAGGGTGGGCAGACCAATATAGCGCGTTACGACAAAAAGCTCTTCAGCAGTAAATTCAATTGGAAACATGACATTAAACACACCTGATGAATTTGTCATTCCGGTAAGCAACAAATCCCCCGAATCTTCAAATTCATCATAATCACGGTATATCTCAATGCGCGCACTGGGAATTGAATTGCCGTAGTTATCCTGTGTTAGAATATTGATTAACAGGATCTCTGTTGTTTTCCAGTCAAAATCATCGGCAATGACCATGTCATCACTCGAGTTGATCTCGTCAGGGATTTGATCTTCCTCTTCCAGGTCCTTTTGGCAGGAATTCATTGTGATGACAAAAGGCAGCATCATGGCTGCAATCAAAAGCAATTTTAAATGTTTTTTCATGATTTGTCTATATTATTTTATGTTTGTTGGTCATTTTGTGCAGCAAAAATCTTTTAATCTATATTGCTGCAATTTACAAAATATTTTCTACTCTAAATACATTTATGCTCTTGCATTACCAACAAACAGGCCAAAAACATAATACACTGATTTTTAGCTTATTGGCAAAAAATAAGGCTTTGTCATTTTCCAGATTTTGTTATTTTTCCAGATTTTGGAAACAATCGTTTATTTAGGCATGAAAATACGGGAAAGATGAATTGGATGCTTTTTTCATAAAAACAATACAAGTTCACGCAACATAACACTTGCTTTTTGTATTTTTACGGAATGCAATTTTCGCCCTCCCGGTATTTTTAACAATACATCAATGCTGGAAGCAGAGCGACAACTGCACGTTTCTGTATGGACAAACACAAAACATATCGCATTGCTTTTCTTACATCATTTGACCCCGGTGATGAAAGAAAATTATCAGGTTCTTCATATTACATGCTCAGGGCATTAGAGAGGCAGGGTTGTTTTGTTGATAAGCTGGGGCCTCTTAATGTTCGGAAATGGTTAAAGGGGCCATTGGCACGCCTGTCGCAAAGCTTTAAACGCCCCTACCACCTTGGGCACAGTTATTTGATGGCTTACTTGTATGCCAATGCACTCCAGGATAAACTAAAAAAACAGCATTTTGATTGCATTTTTGCACCAAGATCATCTACAGAAATCGCATTATTAAATACACCAATCCCAATTATTTATTACTCCGATGCGACTTTTTCTTCTTTATACAACTATTATGAGTGGTTTTCAAACTTTATGCGCATTTCTGAACGGGAAGGCAACCGCATCGAAAAGGCTGCATTGAATAATTGCACATATGCCGTATTTTCGTCGGAATGGGCGGCCCATTCAGCCATCAATGATTATTGCATCGATGCATCAAAAGTCAGCATTGTGCCCATGGGGCCAAACCTGAGGCAGATACCAGGCAGGGAGCTGGCCCTGCAAGCCAGGGAAAAAGACAAGTGTAAGTTGTTATTCATTGGTGTGGAATGGGAAAGGAAGGGCGGACAAATTGCTTTTGACACCATGCAGGCATTAAAGGCAAAGGGGATTAATGCTTCACTGACCATGGTTGGCTGCACCCCGCCACCCTCGGTTCAGGACGCTGACCTGCACGTCATTCCCAGGCTAAACAAGGCCAATCCGGCAGAATACGAAAAGTTCATGGAGTTGCTGTCAACACACCATTTTTTCATTTTGCCCACCCGTGCTGAATGCTTTGGCGTGGTGTTCTGCGAAGCCAGTGCGTTCGGCTTGCCATCAATTACCACGGATACCGGTGGCATCCCTTCTGCGGTGCGCAATGGAGTCAATGGATACAGATTACATCTGACAGCAACGGGCGAAGAATATGCTGAACGGATTGCAAGCCTGTTTTCTGACTACGACAACCAGTACGTCCCATTGTGCATCAGCTCACGCAATATCTTTGAAAAAGAACTCAACTGGGATGCCTTCGCAGTAAAGATGATGGTGCTTTTTGAGAGGGCAAGCATTGCTTGAAGCTTACAGTTGATTCTGCCAAAACACCACGGGTGCAGAAGATCATCAAAATCCTGTCAGGCATTTAAGTTTTGTTATTTTCCAGCTTTAGAATTTCCCTGATCACTTTCCTGGCCATGAAACCAAGGGCTTTCCCCCTGTAAGAGAAGTCATTGAATGTGCCAATCACATACGATTCGGTAATGGGGTGGTAAAACATGAATGCCCCGGTTGCTCCCACACATCCCCAGCAGGCATATTTTGCGGGCATGATGACCGGCAGGGTCTTCATCTTCCAGATGGCATATCCGTAGCGGAAGCCCAGCGTCGGGAAGCCCATGTTGATGTCGTCGCTGATCATGCGGTTGAGTGTTTCTTTCTTAATGAGATGCCCGTTTTGCAGTGCTTTCATGAACAGCAGGTATTCACCAAGCGGTGCAGTCACACTGCCACCGGCATAATCAACCTGGTGGATGCCATTTATCGAGAACAGGCTCCGGCCATTTACGTACAATGGTGCAGTGGGCGTTTTTGATGCCTTTTTTGGTGTTGAGAAGCCATACATATAGGCATGGTGCATGCCTATTCGATCAAAAACAAATTCATGCATCACCTCGTGGAATGCCTTTCCCGTAATGTTTTCTATGATCAAGCCCAACAGGTAATAGTTTGTATCCGTATAGAAATGCCGTTTACCCGGAACTGCGACGGGCTTCAGATTCTCCCTGCCCCACTTTACAGCTTCCTTTGGCGTTATCCTGAAATCCGGTTCCTGGATCATTTTCTTCATCAGGTGGTAAAAAACGTCATTCAGACCGGAGGTTTGCATCAGCAGGTGCCTGATGGTTATCTTTTCTGAATGATCCTGGGCTTTAAATACGTGCAGGCCTTTCATCAGATCTGCATCAAGATGCTTGTGGATTGGGTCGTCAAAGTCCAGCATTCGCCGCTCATGGAGCATACCGGTGACTGTGGCCGTAAACAACTTTCCTACGCTGGCCAGGTGATTCGGCTGGGAACTATCGGCTTTGACATCTCCTGTGGCGCCTTCGGCAATGTCCAGGTGGATATCGTGTTTCTCAGAATGTACGAGCAGGTAAGCATTCTTAACCTTCCTGTCGTCTTGCACCTTTTTCCTGAAGGCGGCTTCGATGTTTGATTGGATGGTGGTGGGGTTCATGGTTGCGGGTTGCTGGTTGCTGGTTGCTGAGTTGATCATCATCTTCTATCTTCTTTAATCACAAAGATAAGGTCATTTCATCAAATCACAGCAATTTCAGACCAGTGAGCATCGAGTTTTACTTTATGCATTTCTGCTGATACATCTTTCATCTGTTTATATTTGCGAAAGTGATTGTATGTCTGCGGCTTGTACTTATTCCTAAGATGGTGAATGGATGTTAGATATTAGAAGTCAGATGTTAGATTTTCTTTTCCAAACCTCTATCTTCCAACCTCTAACCTCTAACTTCCACCATCCAGCTTGCATAATCATCCCCCTGTGTGTCAAAAATCCTGTCATGGGTGTTTGGCTTCGCCGAGCTCGCAAGTGCTCGGTTCATGTGTTTATAATTTCTATCACTACTGTCAGGTGAATAATTATATACGGCCTAACGGGACTGCCTCGATAGGGACGAAACATATCAAGCGTTTCAGAGCTATCACCTAATGTTTCCCGGACATTAGTGTAAATTTTTTATAAAACCAATTGTATCATTAATTTTATGGCGTATATTTGCAATCATATATCTTTATTATATTGCTTCTTAATTTAATTTTATCATTTTAAAAAAACATTGTTTCCGACCGGTTGTTGATTGTATCCAGGCTCAAAATTGGCAAATCAGGATTCGAAGAGCTAACGGCAGAAAGCAAATAGAGGTCAAACATGCTCATAATTAGATAAAAAAACCATAAATTTGAAAAAACACCATCATGAAGTATTTAGACCCAAAGAGTGTTCTCACATTTAAGCGGGTATTTGAAATGAATATACCTAAAAAGGACATCATAAATTTGACAGAGCTGTCCAAAGAAGTTTAGGCAAGGCTGACGAAACTTTATGATAAATATGGGAAGGATGCAATACTGAATATTAGGGAATTAAATGATATAGATTGAATGCTTTAGAGAATCGAAACCAACGTAATAAAAACCAAAAAATACAAATAATACCATGCAGAATTATCTTAATCAGCTTATTGGCGACATGCGATGCGCAGCCAAAAACCTGCC
>SKOK01000023.1 GCA_007120085.1 Bacteroidales bacterium
ACAATCACGTCTTCGCCCATATCGAGTGCTACAGGATCATCATCGGGATTTTCGCTGTCCCACACCCAGATATTTGGTCCGCCTGCGCGTGAAGCAACCACCACATATCTGTCCATATATATTGCTGCACCGCGTGCGTCACCACCTGAACCGATTTCCGGAGGCAGGTTGGCGCCGGATTTATTCAGCAGGGTGATCATGTCGATCGGATCTGCCGGTGGCAATGGTGGGTCTTCTTCCGGTTCTTCGCCCAATACTTTGAGGTTGTCATACACCAGGTATGAATTTTCGTTGGCAACGGAAGCCCAGAAATCAAGGTATCCAAGCATGATGTTACCAGGCTCGGCTGCTACCATTGTTTCTGCCCATATCAGATCATTAACTTTAAAGATGGTACGGTCAGCGAGTACATCTATTGTGATCTCCAGCCACTGGTTGCCAGGAATATCACCTTCATAAGACTCATTATAGGGGGGCCATTGAGTGGACTGCATTGTTGGGTCGGCAAAACCACCCGCTGCACCCAGCAGTTCGGCGCCATCAACGTAGGCTCTGACATCACGTGCGGCACCGTTATCGGGAGTCATGGCAAAGTCGATGCCGTTGTTGCTTGGACCGGTGCCGGGATTGCCATCCACAGAACCAGTTCCGGCGGCAGGCATCTGAATGGCTGTTGAAGTGTGGCCACCACCAAATACTGCATGTTCCGTTGTGCCGCTGGAGCCAACCTCGAGATTCATCCACATGTCAAAAGTGATCCTGTATTCGCCTTCAAAGTGCTGTCCATCGGGGAAAGCAATAAGCGCACTGGATGAAGCACCTTCAGTAGTGGTATTGACTGCGATTTTCAGTCCGGTGCCTTCTTCGCCATTTGGTCCAACAGGTATGCCGGCATCTTCGTAGTCAAATGCGAAGTCAACCAGGTTGGTGCCGCCAATTTCTGCAAATGTCCAGCGGGCGGCAGCATCACCATCATTAAAATCTTCCGCAAAGAGCACATAATCAAATGGGTCTGCCCCCTGGAAGGCATCCGTCATCTTCACAAAGAAGATATCGAAGCTGCCTTCTGATTCATATTCTTCGCCATCAATTTCAAAAATATTCAGATAGCGCCCTATGAAATAGATGTCATGGAGCGGAGAAACAGCCATACGGCCAAAAAGCTCATTTGAGGTGCCTCCAAAAGCATCACCTGCAAGGAATTCTCCGCTTGCAGGATCCATCACAGCCCAGAATATGTCAGAGCCGCCTGCAGCTGTTATGGTGATTTCATCGTTGAGCTCCATGGTTCCGATGCTCTCGCCACCAACATACAAATTGCCATTGTTTCCAAAAATTACCGTCCTTGCACTTGTGTTTTCATCGGGATCTCCAAAGAACTCAGTCCACACAAGGCCGCCATCAGCATCTACCTTCAGGATAAATGCATTGGTCCTTAAACCATTGGTTGGTTCAAAAACATTGTCCTCGTCCCATTCAAGGGTTGTGCGGCTGGCACCTGCAACATAGAGGTAGCCGGCATGGTCAAACTCCATGTCCCATAAAAACGCCCTGTTGGTTTCAGAGGTAAAGATCTGCTGGTCCCATACATAGGTTCCGTCGGCCTGCACCTCAATCAAGGCAATGCCACCTCCGTCATTTTCATGGAGTACACCATCAACGGTGAGGGAACTTGCGTAGCGCACTGAAAAAACAACATTTCCATCAGGAGAAACAGCCAGGCCTTCGCCACGGTCGTCGCCGGTGTGTGTTGAGTTCCAGTGCCACTGGTAAGCACCCAGCGCATCAAATTTGACCAATAGAGCATGGAAGTTTGTGCCACCGCTACCTTCAGGGTCAACGAGCGTTCCGTCAATGTCAATGTCGGTGCGGAACTGGGTTGTCAGATATACCGCTCCGGCATCATCAACCACAAAGTTGTTGGCGCTACCAGTCGGAATAATCCCACCTGCATGACTTGATTCCATTTTGCGCACCCATTCGAGCAATCCGTTTTCTGTATATTTAGCAACAAAAAGGGCGCGTGTTACAGCGCTCATTGTTGTTTCAGAAAAATCGGCCGAGAAAAAGGTGGCATCGCCCCGGAAGTCTCCCATGAGGTAAACATAACCATCATGGTATTGAACTTTGAATCCACCTGCACCGGTAACACCATCAGCCTCCGCAGTAACAGCCCACAGCAGCTGTTGTTCAGGTGATACCTTGGCAAGAAACATGGTGTTTTGCTCACTTACCGGTTCCAATTCGGTGCCAAGCAAATTCATGGCGTAACGAAAAGTACCTGTAATGAAGGCATTTCCGTCTTGGTCAGTAACCACACCGTCGCCAAAATCAGCAGCGGTGCCTCCTGCTGTGGTAGCCCAGTCAAATTCAACCTCTTGTGCAAGAAGGTTGAAGAAACTGAACATCAAAGCAGTGATAATAATAAATGTTCTCTTCATAATTTGTGTTTTTTGGTTAATAAAAAGGATTAAATGTGAATTATGAGCAATCTGTTTTGAAGTTAATGATTCCGAAACCAACAAGGTACTATTTCTTTATGTCTCAAAACTCATACAAACTATTTAATATCATGCCTTAAAGCTTTGAAAGAAAGAAAAAATCAACGTTTTTCATAAAAGAAACAGTGCACTAAATTAAACAATATTAAGTTATTTTGCAACTTTTATTATAAAAATTTTTAATAACTTATTAACATACCTGTCAAACAAATCACAAAATATTGATTATATGTTTCTTACAAAATAACAAACTTTGTATATAATCACATTGGTCATCAATGATCATTTTGATGAGCGACCGAATGGCTTAACGTTTTTTAACCGCTGCCAAAATGACGTTATTAAGCGATTGGCCTGCTTTTTGATTAAACAGAGGTGCTTTAAAAACCTTAACAATCTAATAAAGATATGGAAATTTTCATTATTTTCGGAATATTCATGCTCTTAAGCTGGCTGGTTTCTTCGCAGCTTAAATCGCGTTTCAACAAATACTCCCGGATGCCTCTGCGCAGTGGACTTTCAGGTCGCGAGATCGCCGAAAAAATGCTTCGCGAAAGCGGCGTTGAAGGCGTTCGTGTGATATCGACACCCGGCAAGCTTACCGACCATTATAATCCTGCTTCACGTACGGTAAACCTCAGCCCCGAAGTGTACCAGGGGCGTTCAGTCGCAGCCGCTGCCGTCGCCGCCCACGAATGCGGTCACGCCGTGCAACACGCACGCGCTTATGCCTTCCTGCAAATGCGATCCGCCCTCGTGCCCGTGATCAGCGTCAGCTCCCGCTATATGCAATGGGTGTTGCTGGCAGGCATTCTCATGGTAGAGACTAATCCCGGCATATTGCTGGCAGGCATCATCATGTTTGCAGCAACAACGCTTTTCAGCTTTGTCACCCTGCCCGTTGAGTTTGATGCCACCAGGCGCGCCCTGGCATGGCTCACCAATACAGGGATGACAGTAGGTGAAGAGTATAGCCATGCCAAGGATGCCCTAAAGTGGGCCTCACTGACTTATGTTGTTGCTGCCCTGGCCTCCCTTGCCACGCTTCTTTACTACATCATGATCTTTATGGGAAGGCGAAGCTAAGCTGCATTATTCACAAAAAGCATGAATAATGCAGGCTAATCTGTCCTGCAATAATTATTTAACCCACTCATATATTCTTCATATCTTTGCAGTATGTGAGTTACTGTGCCTTTCCTGCGAAAGGCTTTTTTGCCTGTTATAATGAAAAAATTGCTTTTTGGCATATTTCTGGTCATGATTTTGATGATTGCAGCATTTCTGTATATAGATATGCCCTATACAATTCGTGCCAAAGGAATCGTAAAACCAATACAGGAATGGGGCCTGTACAAAGCATTTGACGGCACACTTGTCAACATACTTGAAGACCATGTAAGCGGCACGCTCAATGAATATAAGGTACTTGAGTTTCAGCGGGGCGACATCGTAAGCTTCCTTTTTAATGATCAGCTTTTGCAGCATGAGGCTGTCAGCAAGGGTGACACCATTGCCTGGGTTGTATCCAATGATCTCAAATTGAGCTTGCTGAAAAAACAAGGGGCACTGGCCTACGAAGAATCCCTGCTGCAGGTTTACCTCTCCGGAGAAAAACCAGAAACCATAAAGCTTGCGCTTGACCAGGTTCAACTGGCCAGCCAGGAGCTGCAAACACAACGACAAATCACGGAACGAATAACTCAATTGTATCGCCAGGCACTGGTTTCCCAGCAAGAATATGAGCTGGCAGTCAATGATTTAAAGGTAAGGGAATACCAGCTTGACATTGCCCGGTCGAATTACGAATCACTG
>SKOK01000320.1 GCA_007120085.1 Bacteroidales bacterium
CCCTCAAGCAGGCGTTCGTTCGACGTAGTGCTCCACACTTCATAACGGTGGTCACTCTCAAGAATAAGAAACCTTCCATCAGGAGAATACTGCACCGTGTGCGGTTCAAAAAGTGGTCGCAGCACCAGGCTTGGCTCGATGGCCATCATGGTGGTTGACAGAAGCAAGAAAATTGCGGCAAAGTGTATCTTTTTCATTGGTGTTGTTTTAAAGGTTCGTATTTAATTACAGCTACAGCTGATAATGAAAAGAAAACAACAACACCGCGGGTTTGTTCACGTGTTTAAAACATTGTCAAGAATGTTGAAACTGCATATTCACCCTGGCAAATGCAATCTAAGCCCTTGTGCTAAAGGTTTTTCACCCCCTGCCTGAAGACCACATCAACAGGGATACCGGCATCGTTGATGCGGTTGATATCGCCCTGCAGGGTTTTCGACATACTGATATAGCCTGCATTATTCATGCTTTTAATTCAGGTCAGATGCGAGGCGTCGGAAGCCGCCGACATAGTTGTCTATTTCAAGGCTTTCGCAACGAAGCAGATGGCCTGAAGTAAAGGCACCTGAAAAAAGCAAACAAATTGAGTTTAAACAAGCTTTTGCTCTTATTGTCATTTAATCAAGCTGATACAACAATTTGTTTGCTTTTTGTGAATAATGCAGGATAGTTATCAATCATTTGGCGGGCTGCTTCATAATTGCCGTCGCCCTGAATGACAATCAGCTGCTCAACGAGTTTTTGAACGGCCTTTTTCATATTGTCAAAATCAACGAGGTAAGTATTGGTTTCCGGGTTCCGGGTAAAGACTTCTTCACCGGCAAAAAAGTTGAATCGCATCATCCCTGCGGTGCCATGTGCTCCGGCGGTGCCAAACCTGCTGGAGCGCATCACGCTGGCAAAGGAAGTCACAAAGGCCTGCTTCCACAGCTCTTACCTGATGGTGAAAGACACAGAGGTGAGCCGCCGGATGGAGCGCTTCGCCTGTATCCAGCGGCCTGACAATAAAATCGATGTTGTTGTCCTTCATCTGCATCCACGCCAGATCACTCTCCCGGTAGTTGTCGGTGCGAATGGCCTCAGCAAGCAGCACCACCTCTTCATACTGGTTGATGCGTTCAACTATCTGCTCACGGTACTCGTGATCAACAGACTGGCAGCCAAAAAAGAACAAAACAAACAATATCAAAATGCCGGAAAAGAATAATTTTTTGTGTGTCATGGATAGGTTTTGTTGGTTACTTAAAGATTAACGATATGAATCAGGGGATTCATCCTTTTTTTGGTAAGATAATGGAATATTTTTTAAGCACCGGGGGACGCGGGCAAAGACGTGAACCAAGAAACCAACCTATGTATTTATTTAGCAGAAGTTTCCAATGGGTTAATAACAGAATATTTGTATAAATTTGCAATGGATTATTATTCGTTCCGAACGAACATTCTTCTTGAAAAATTGTTTATTATTGTTTTAATCTTTCAAAACCAAAATCTTATGAATAAAACACTGTTATTAATTGTTTTCGTTTTCCTTTCCGGCCATTTTTTGGTGGCACAAACCACCGAGGCCGAAGAATCCCTGCGTGAAGTCGTTGAAGAAGTTCCGGACGGTTGGCAAACCGGCGGCTTGTTCGCGGTTGGCTTCAACCAGGTGTCTTTGACCAACTGGGCAGCCGGCGGGCAGGGTTCCATTTCCGGCAGCGGGCTGGTCAACCTATTTGCTAACTATCGCAAAGAATCTCTCGTGTGGAACAGCTCCCTTGACCTTGGCTATGGCCTGATTAAGCAGGGAGACGCGGATCTTATAAAGGCTGACGACAAGGTTGACCTCTTCTCGAAGGTCGGCATGAATGCTTCAAAAGACTGGTACTATTCAGGTCTTGTAAACTTTAAAACCCAGATGACCTCCGGCTACGACTACCCAAACACCGACGATGAGATATCTAAATTCCTGGCGCCCGGATATTTGTTGGCAGCCCTGGGGATGGATTACCAGCCGGGCAGGAGCTTCAGCTTGTTTCTGGCTCCACTGACCGCAAAGATCACCATCGTAAACGATCAGAGACTGGCCGACATGGGGGCATTCGGCGTTGACCCGGGCGAAAAATCACGCAGCGAATTTGGAGGATATATCAGGGCTATCTACAAAAGAGACATTTCCGAAAATATTGCCTTTCAGACCAAAGCTGATTTCTTTTCAAACTACCTTAACAACCCACAAGAGGTCGACGTCAACTGGGAAACCCTGCTCCTGATGAAGGTAGGACGCTATTTGACCGTTAGCTTCGCCACACACCTCATTTATGATGCTGACATCCTGTTTGACACTAATGACGATGGTGTTGGCGATTCATCAAAGGTGCAGCTGAAGCAACTGCTTGGCGTGGGTTTATCTTACAGCTTTTAACAACCATTATATAGCACAACATATTTGACACTTTCATAAAAAACCGGCTAAGGCCGAGCTGATCACAGGACGCCTAGCAGCCGATCTCGTAGCAAAACATATTTGACACTTTGCGTTTGCTATCATCATCCTGAATAAAAAAAGTTCATTTAGTATTAATCAAAAATCAATTATTATGGAAAGCATTGATATGAGTCGAATTGGCGATTTCCTTACCACATTCGCAACAAATTATGGGTTAAAGCTTTTAGGAGCACTTATCGTCCTGATTATAGGGTGGAAAATTATCGGAATGATCATCAATGGGATGAAACGCACCATGGACAAGAGGGAACTTGAGCCTTCGTTGAGAACCTTCATGGGCAGTCTCATTGCAATTTTACTGCGTACCCTGCTCATGATTAGCGTATTAACGATGCTGGGTGTTGCAATGACCTCTTTCATTGCCATCCTCGCTGCTGCAGGTCTTGCCGTTGGCCTGGCATTGTCAGGCACACTGCAGAATTTTGCCGGCGGGGTGATGATCCTCCTTTTCAAACCCTTCAGGGTGGGCGACTTTATCGATGCACAAGGCTATATGGGCACAGTAAAGGAAATACAGATCATCAACACCATACTCAAAACACCTGACAACAAAACGGTTATTATCCCCAATGGCGGTCTGTCCACCGGCACCATGGTGAACTTCTCAACAGAATCTATACGCCGTGTTGACTGGACTTTCGGCATTGCGTATGGCGATGATGCCAACAAGGCCAAGGAGGTGCTTATGGAGCTGCTGAAGTCGGACAAGCGCGTATTGGCAGATCCTGAGCCATTTGTTGCTATATCAGCACTCGCCGATAGCTCAGTAAACTTTACCGCCAGGGCCTGGGTGAATGCCTCAGATTTCTGGAGCCTGTTCTTTGATATGAACCAGAAGGTATATCAGACCTTTCCACAAAAAGGCCTCAACATCCCATTCCCGCAGATGGATGTGCATCTGCACAACAGCAAATAACAGAACCTGTGAACAAAAACCAACAATGCCTCGTCAGCCTCATTCTGGATGCTGGCGAGGCATGTTTCAATGAAATAATTCCTGCACCGGTTTGTCTTAGTCCCAGCACTTCATCATTATAGCCCTGCATTGCAAATGATCAATAAACACACACCCATGCAAACCTTCTTCAACGACATCAAAGCCGAAACCTTTCAGTATTATGATGCACTGGTCGCCATTGTGCCAAAGCTGCTGATGGCCCTGGTCATTATTGTGATAACATGGTTCCTGGCCAGGCAGTTGCGACGCATGTCGGACAGGGGCCTGAAACGGCAGATGGAGGATCCGCTCCTGGCACGGTTTCTCGCCAACCTGATCCGCACGGTGATCATTATCATTGGAGTTACGCTGGCTCTGAAAACGCTCGGTTTTGGCGGCATCACCGCCAGCATCCTTGCCGGTGCGGGGATCACCGCCTTCATCATTGGTTTCGCCTTGCGCGACATCGGCGAAAACTTCCTGGCCGGCATCATCATGGCCTTTAAACGGCCCTTCAGGGTTGGCGACTTCGTTGAATCAGGTCCGGTCAAAGGCAAGGTGGTGGCGCTGAACATCCGCGAAACCCAGGTCAAAACGCAAGACGGCAAGGATGTGTTCATCCCCAACGGCAACATCATCAAAAACCCATTGATCAACTATACCGTTGATGGCTTTTTAAGATATGACCTCACCGTTGGTTTGCCTGAGGATGCAGACCATAAGAAAGTGATGCAAACCATCAGGGATGCCGTAAACCAGGTGGAAGGCGTACTTAAGAAACGGCGCAGAACCACGGTGGATGTTACGGGCTTGTCGCCGGGCAGGCTCGACGTCACCGTGAGCTTCTGGATTGACAACTTTGGGGCCAGGGCGCG
>SKOK01000223.1 GCA_007120085.1 Bacteroidales bacterium
AGCAGGTATTGTACGATGGGTTTTACCACCATGCCTGCACCGAGAATTAATACTTTGCTCATAAGAAATAGGGTTTAGAGATTATGGTTGATGTAATGATTTGGGTTATGGTTATTGTCTGATATAATGTGTTTTGACTGCATACAAGTGAAACACGATATTTCTTTATTAAGAGGGCAACAACAAAGCAATATCTAAAGGTATTCCTGAATATATTGATAGTCAGGTGTTAATTTCCCTTTGTGCAGAATAAGCGCTTTTTTGATGGCTCCGGGCAGCGATAATTCTTCCGTGGGAACATCATAATCTGCAGCGGCGATGTCTTTCACAAATGGGAAAAGGGCATCTGCAAAGGCCTGTGATGCATCTCTTGGCAGCTCGCTGGGCAGAATGTCAACGGCCATCACCAGAATGCCCTGGCCTTTAAATCCCATTGCAGGCTGATCTGTCGCAGGATCATATACAAATACAGGATCCTCGATCTCCGTACCTTTGTGGGTGCACTCAATGGAACCGTCAGGGTCGCAGGTAACATCGCCAATAACTGTTAGCTTTGGGTTTCCTTTGCTGTACAGGTCTTTAAGAAACTTTTTGGTAACAATGCGCGGATAACGTGTGTCCCAGTACATACAGTTCATCAGGATCGATATATGCGGGATGTACTGCTCAAAATCATTTTCATATTTTTCGGGATGTGCGTAATAGTCCTGCAGTTCAAAGGCACTCCCATCTTTCTTTTTGGAAATATGTTCTTCCTTGAAGATGACTTTGTAGATGATGCTGTCAGGGATATTTTTCCTGTTTTTGAGTTCAGTCAGCTGTTCTGGTGTGATTTCTTTTGATGGCAGCAGGTTGGCAATTTCCTGGGCCCCGATGGAGACATTTCCATAACCGGTAAACCCTATCGTAAATGGTTGCAGCTCAGCTGGCAGGCCATTTTCTGCTATCTTTCGGCCAACAGCCGATACGGCACTCTTTGCTTCTTTAAGATCAGCATAATGCTGCGATTGTTTGAGGTCCAGGAAAGGATTATCTGCATATCCAAGCTCTTTCAGCCTTTGTCCCGCACTCCACAGGGAGTTGATCATCCCGGCCAGCCCGGCAAATTTCCCAAAAAAGATCAGCCTTTTGTTCTGGTCGTCCACGATCCGTTCATAGTCGATGAGGTTACAACCCATCTCCATCATTTTCGAAAGCATCGGCATATTGTAAGGCTGTCCCTTAATCACGTGACTAAAAAAGACATAGGTTTTATTTTCCTCGAAGGCAGTTGCGGGGATCTCTTTGACCCCAAAGATAACCGAGGCTTCCTTCAGGGTGCTCACGACCTTTGCACCCACCTCTGAATATTCCTTATCGGGAAAAACGCGCTTGGGCGAAGTCTCGACCAGCACCTTGATGCCGTGCTGACCGGTCAGCTTTTCGGCATGCGCCGGGGTGATGGGTGTTCGCCTCTCCATTAGATATTTGTCTTCGTGACGGATTCCAATAACTGCATGCATAATGTTTACTTTTTTAGGGTTAGATGATGAGCGGCAAACATACAAAAAAAGTTCAGACTTCCGGGCAGCAGTTTATGGATTTGTCAGAAATTGTCTGCAATTCTCCTCGATGCGTTCAAGAACGTTCTCGCTGGGTGTTTTGATGAATTTTTCACCTGTTATTTTCTCAAAGAGTTCAATGTAGCGATCAGAGACTCGTTGCACGAAGTCATCGGGCATTTCAGGGGGCGCTTGTCCTGCTTGTCCGTTAAAGCCATTTTCCATCAGCCATTCCCTTACAAATTCTTTTGAAAGTTGTTTCTGCGATTGTCCGGCAGCTTGCCTTTCTGCATAGCCTTCACTGTAGAAATAGCGGCTTGAGTCCGGTGTGTGGATCTCATCGATGAGATATATTTTTCCGTCAGCTTTCCCAAATTCATACTTTGTATCCACCAGGATCAGGCCCATCTTTTCTGCCATCTCCGTGCCTCTTTGGAAGAGGGCGCGTGTGTAATTCTCGAGCTTCACATAGTCATCTTTGCTTACCAGCCCGTGGGCAAGTATGTCTTCTCGCGAAATGTCTTCATCGTGTCCGATGTCTGCCTTGGTTGTTGGGGTGATGATGGGTTCGGGAAATCTTTCATTTTCTGTCATTCCTTCAGGCAGCGGCACCCCGCAAAGGCTTCGTTTGCCTTTCTTGTATTCGCGCCAGGCGTGGCCTGTGAGGTAGCCCCTGATCACCATCTCCACCTTGAATGGCTCACAAAAGATGCCTGCCGTTACCATGGGGTCAGGTGTGGCCGTCTTCCAGTTGGGTACGATATCGGCAGTGGCATCCAGGAATTTGGCTGCGATCTGGTTCAGCACCTGACCTTTATAGGGAATACCCCTGGGAAGTACGATGTCGAAAGCAGAGATGCGATCGGTGACCACCATTAACATCTGTTCATTATTAATTGTGTAAACGTCGCGGACTTTGCCTTCGTAAAGCTTTGTTTGTCCGGGGAATTTGAAGTTTGTTTTTGTGATGGCTTCCATGTGATGTGTTTATTATTTTGGTTTATTATTTTGGGTTATACTGTCTTTGGACAGGTCTTTTTTGTCATGCTGGCTGCTGCTTTCATAAGCTTCGATGATGCGCGTTACCAGGTCGTGTCTTACCACATCCCGCTGATTCAGGAAGATGAACTCTATACCTTTCACATTGTTAAGCAGTTTGATGGCCTTAAAGAGTCCGGGAACCTGGTGTTTTGGCAGGTCGATCTGCGTGATATCGCCGGTGATGATGAATTGTGCTGATCTTCCCATTCGGGTGAGGAACATCTTGAGCTGGCTTTCCGTCGCATTTTGTGCTTCATCCAGGATGGCGAATGCGTTATCGAGTGTTCTGCCACGCATAAAGGCAAGGGGAGCGATCTCTATGGTGCCGTCTTCGAGGTATGTGGCCAGTTTTGCAGGAGGTATCATATCGCGAAGGGCATCATAAAGCGGGCGCAGGTAGGGGTCAAGTTTGTCTTTGAGGTCGCCGGGCAGGAAACCCAGGTTTTCGCCTGCTTCTACAGCCGGACGTGCCAGTATGATGCGTTTCACTTCCTTGTTTTTCAGCGCCCTTACTGCCAGAGCAACAGCTGTGTAAGTTTTGCCGGTTCCTGCTGGCCCGATAGCGAAAAGCATGTCGTGTTTTTTAAAACTGTCAACCATCCTTTGCTGGTTTGGCGATCGTGCCTTGATTGCCATGCCATTGCGACCATACAACAAGAGGTCGCCATCGCGCGTTCCTTCCTGGTCAAGGGACGCGGCATAACCATTTTCACGGGCCATGATCTCCAGGATGTTTTCCTCGGTCAGCTTGCTGAACCGTTCATAATGAGCCAGCATCAATTGAAATTTTGCCTCAAAAAACGCTGTCTCGTGCTTGTCGCCGATGATTATCAGTTCCTCGCCACGCGATACAATTCGCAGCTTTGGAAAGATGTTTTGCAGCAGCTTCAGCTTCTCCTCCCTGAGCCCAAATATCTCAGGAGGATGAATGCCTTCAATTTTGATTGTTTTTTCACCCATTTACATTACTTTTGAAGTGCAAAATAACAATATTTTTGTCAGATATTTGCGGCATTGTCATCATTAAATTAAAATTTAAAGTAGGAGAACACCTATGACCATCATCACCCTGACAACTGACTGGGGCACAGGAAATCATTATGCTGGTGCCGTTAAGGGCGCCTTGCTCCGGCAGATTCCAGATGCTGCTATCATTGATATCAGCCACGACATCCAGTGTTATGACATCATGCATGCAAGCTTTGTATTGCGCAACGCCTGTCGTGATTTTCCTGTGGGGAGCATACACCTGGTAGGTGTAAATACGGAGGCCAGCCTCACCACGCCTCATATCATCCTGAAGCATAATGATCAGTATTTCATTGGCGCTGATAACGGCATTTTTTCACTGATGCTTGATGATGCGCCGCAAGCCATGATAGAGCTCGACATTATTCAGGATACTGACTATTTTAGTTTCTCTACACGTGATGTGTTCGTAAAAGCAGCGGCGTTGCTGGCCTCAGGGAAGGAGTTAAATATGATAGGACACCCTTACCCTGCTCTTAATGAGCGTATTGCCTTTAAGCCGGTCGTTCATCCTGACAAGATCATTGGGAAAGTCATATTCATAGACAACTATGAAAATGTTTTTGTCAACATAGACCATAAACTTTTCAGAAGCGTTGGAAAGAACAGAGGTTTTGAGATCAGTTTCCGGCTACCGGGCGAGGTCATTACCCAGGTTTTCCAGTCATACGCCGATGTAGCACCCGGTGAATGGCTGGCCCTGTTTGGCTCAACGGGGTTTCTTGAAATTGCCATAAACCAGGGCAAGGCATCTTCCTTGCTTGGACTGCAAATCAATGACTCTGTCACAATAGATTTTACATCAGAATAGTTTAATATGTATGTGGTCGCTTTTTAACAGGGAAATCAATGGTTTTTTCAACAGTCTGATCGCTTATGTGGTCATGGCGGTTTTCCTGGTCATCGTTGGTTTATTTATATGGGTTTTCCCGGGCAATTACAACATACTTGACTCAGGTTACGCGAACCTGGATGGCTTTTTTGTGCTTGTACCTTTTGTTTTTCTCTTTTTGATACCCGCCATCACCATGCGTTTTTATGCTGATGAATTGCGTAGCGGAACCTATGAGATGCTCATTACCAAGCCTGTTACTGATCTTCAGATTGTGATTGCCAAGTACCTGGCCGGCGTTGTGCTTGTTGCCGCTTCGCTGTTGCCCACGCTCATCTATTTTGTCAGCCTGCAAATGTATTCAGCGCCGCCCGGCGTTGATACGGGTGGTGTGTGGGGCTCTTACCTGGGCTTGTTTTTGCTGGGTGCGGTGTTTGTGGCGCTTGGACTATTGTCATCTGCACTTACTGATAATCAAATTGTTGCATTTATCCTTGCGCTCTTCCTCAGCGGGTTTATGTTTATGGGTTTTGAGATGATTCATTCCCTGGAGTTGTTCGGGCAGCTTGACCTTTTCGTCCGCAACCTCGGTTTGCAGGCACATTATGCTTCGATGGGGCGTGGCGTGATTGACAGTCGCGACATCCTTTATTTTCTTGGTGTGATCGTCCTGATCCTTGGCATTGCCAGGCAGGCTGCCAGCTTCAGGCAATATAAGCGCCTGCAGCTGATGCCGCTTATTTCGATCCTGGTAATCGTAATCGTAGTCAATGTAATGGGGTCGCTTTGGTTTACAAGAATTGATCTGACCGGTGACAGGCGTT
Organism: Bacteroidales bacterium; assembly: GCA_007120085.1. GTDB lineage: Bacteria > Bacteroidota > Bacteroidia > Bacteroidales > UBA7960 > PUPG01. The sequence goes on from SKOK01000223.1 coordinate 5,268, forward strand.
ACAGCCTGACCCCTGCCACCAGGAACATGCTCAGGGAGCTGGATGACATTGTGTATTTCAGGGTTTACCTGGATGGAGAGCTTCCGGCCGGATTCCGGAAGTTGCGCAACGATACGCGCGAGATGCTCGATGAGTTCAGTGCCCGGTCTGATTACATACAGTATGAATTCATCAGCCCATCGCGTGCTGCCGGTGATGATGGGCGGCAGCTGCAGCAATATTACCGCCGGCTGGCGGAAAAGGGACTGGAACCGGCCCAGGTGCAGATGCGTGACGGTGAGGGCACTTCGCAGCGCGTGATCTTTCCGGGAGCCATCGTTTCATACCAGGGGAGAGAAGTACCCTTGCAATTGCTGAGCGAAAACCTGGGTTTGCCGCTTGTTCAGGCGCTGCATAACGCTTCCCTGGCACTGGAATACAACCTGGCATCATCAATCATGCAGCTGGCAACCGAAGAAAAGCAAAAGATCGCTTTCCTGGAAGGCCACGGGGAGCTGGCGCCACATTACGTAGCATCCGCAAAACAGGCTCTTGAAAACTATTATGAGGTTGACAGGGTAAAGATTGGCGACAGCTTTGATAATATCAGGCAGTACAGGACCCTCATATCGGCTCAGCCCCGTCAGCCATTTTCTGAAGAAGAGAAATTTCTACTTGACCAGTTTCTGATGCATGGGGGGGCTCTCTTATGGCTTGTTGACCCCGTTTTTGCCGATATGGATAGCCTGATGACCGCCCCTGAAACCTTTGGCATCGCCCAGGACATCAACCTTAACGACTATTTCTTTCGCTATGGCGTGCGTCTGAACCCGGTTTTGCTGAAAGACCTTAATGCAGCGCCAATACCCGTTACTACGGGCTTTGTTGCTGGCAGGCCCCAGATCAACCTCTTGCCGTGGCATTTTTTTCCAGTGCTAACGCCACTTTCTGATCACCCGGTTGTCAACAACCTGAATGTGATCCGAACTGAATTCATTAGCAGCATCGATACCGTCGAAGCGCATGGTGTCAGCAAGGAAATATTGCTGCAAACTTCACCGCGCACACGTGTGATGCCCGTTCCTGTGCGTATCAGCCTGGACATCCTGGAACGGCCCGCGCGCGAAGAACTTTACAGGGGACCACGACAAAAGGTTGCCGTGCTGCTCGAGGGCAGCTTTGAGTCACTGTATCGCAACCGTATTGCCCCTCAAATAAGCCTGCCCGCAGATATTGAACGGCGCAACCATAGCTTACCGGCGGCAATGCTAGTTGTGGCTGATGGCGACATAATCCGCAATCAGTTTGACAGCGATGGAAGGCCACTGCCCCTTGGCTACGACAGATACACAAACCAAACCTTTGGCAACGAGGACTTTATCCTGAACGCAGTAAACTACCTGACCGATGATTCCGGCATCATCAGCGCCAGGGTCAAAGACATCAGGCTGAGGGTGCTGGACAGGCAGCGCGTTAGCAATGACAGACTGGCCTTGCAGCTTCTGAATACTTTATTGCCCGTATTTATCGTTTCAGTTTTTGGAGTGCTCAGGTTTTTCAGGAGAAGAAAAAAATACCGGTAAAAAGTGTAATGACAGGGCTTGACCTGTCACCAGCAGGGCTTGACCTGTCAACCTTAGTTATAAACACATGAAACACCCATGCCAGGATTTTTGACACACAGGGGGATGATTATGCAAGCTGGATGGTGGAAGATAGAGGCTGGAAGATAGAGGTTGGGAAAGAAAATCTAACATCTAATATCTAACATCCATTCGCCATCTTAGGAATAAGTACAAGCCACAGACATACAATCACTTACACAAATACAAACACATGAAATCCCGGATATACTTTTTTGCGGCATTGGTGGTTTTGTCTTTGTTACTGTACATGTTTTTTGTTGTACGTGACTCAGGCATGACCATGCCGCAAGAACTGCGGTTAAAGGTATCCGAAGACATTGTTCAGGTCGTCCTGGGCGGACAGAATGAAGCCAGGCTGAAATTGGAGCAAAAGATTGGGGGAGAATGGTTTCTCAACGATACAACCTCTGCTGATCACCATGCTGTCAACAATATGTTAAACATCCTTCGCCGCATGGAGGTGCGCATGCCTGTTTCGATGGTCGGGCGGCAGGAAGTGATCCAAAAAATCAGCGAGGCGGGTGTGAGGGTCGATTTATATGTTGTTCGTCATATTGTAAGGTTCCCGCGTGGGTTGAATTTTTTTCCACGCAAGAAGTACGTTGGGAGTTACATGCTGGCTGATGCGCCGGGCGCAGAGGGCAGCTACGTATTGGCAGGGAGTAGCGACCAGCCCTGGCTGGTTCACCTGCCTGGAACGGAAAATGGCATTCGAAGCGTCTTCAGCCTTGATCCACACGACTGGCGCAGCCCTGTGGTGATAAGCATGCCTCCGGAAAGGATTAAGAAAATCGCGGCTAATTTCCCCGGACATCCCGGGCAATCCTTTCAACTTTCCCTTGATGGTTCTGATTTTTTATTTATTGATGGAAACGGAAAAGAGGTGCACCCTGAAGACATCTCCAGGATGCGCCTGGGCCGCTTCCTGAATGCATTTCGTGAGTTATACCATGAAAAACTATTGCCGGGTTCAGCAAACGAACATCCAGCCGACCTGCTTGCGCCAATGTTTTACTCTTTGAAAGTACTGGATATTGATGGTGTTGAGACAGAGCTCCTGTTTTTCAGGAGAAAAACCCCGGACGATGGAACGCTGATCTCCGAAAAGCGGGATTTTGACCCCAACCGATTCTATCTGAAAGCAGGGCATGACGACTATGCACTGGCATTATATTTTATCTTTCAGCCTGTGATCAGGCCAGTTTCTTATTTTCTTCTTAATGATGAAGAAGAAAATTTTATGGAATAAATTAAAAAACCATGGTTTAAATGACAATGGTTTTTAATAAAAAAGTATCTTTGCTACTCAAATTAAAATCCTGAGAATTATGAAATTCATTGTATCCAGTTCTTTATTGCTAAAGCAATTGCAGTCGATCAGCGGTGTGCTTACAACCAACAACACCCTGCCCATCCTTGATAACTTTCTTTTTGTTTTATCTGACTCAGAGGTAAATATTTCTGCATCAGACATGGAGACTACGATGACGGCACGTATCAACGTTGACATGGCTGAAGGCGAGGGGAGTGTTGCCATCCCAGCCAAAATTTTGATGGACACCTTGAAAACTTTCTCAGACATTCCTGTCACTCTTGACATTGATCCTGAAACTTTTGGGGTTACCCTTACCGCTGGCGAGGGTAAATACAAGCTGGCCGGCCAGGATGGCAATGAGTATCCCCAACTGCCTGGAATTGAGGAAGCAGCTGCAATTTCAATAGAGTCTGACATCTTATACCAGGCCATTACAAAAACCATCTTTGCAGCCAGCAATGATGACCTGCGTCCGGTGATGGCAGGGGTGTTCTGCCAGCTTTCAGAAGAAGGCACCACATTCGTGGCCACTGATGCACACAAACTGGTCAGGTATCATCGCAATGACGTGACAGCCGCAGAAACGGCAAGCTTCATCCTTCCTAAAAAGGCACTCAACCAGTTGCGCCACATCCTGGTGCAGGACGAAATGCCCGTAGATCTTGAATACGATAACACCAATGCGCGCTTTACTTTCCGTAACATCATAATGACCTGCCGCCTTATTGAAGGCAGGTATCCAAACTATTCGGCCGTGATCCCATCCAGCAATCCAAACAAGATGACGGTTGACAGGCTGCCATTCCTGAATGCAATTAAGAGGGTTTCCCTCTTCTCAAACCAGACCACCTACCAGGTGCGTTTTAAGATTGCGGGCACTGAGCTTATTTTGATGGCAGAAGACCTTGATTATGCCAATGAGGCCAAAGAACGCCTTGTATGTCACTATGATGGAAATGACCTGGAAATAGGGTTCAACAGCAAGTTTATGGTCGAGATGCTCAATAACCTGGGCACCGACCAGGTGTTGCTTGAAATGTCGGAACCAAACCGCGCCGGACTGATCTCACCGGTAAATACCGAAAACAAGGATGAGGATATCCTGATGCTGGTGATGCCGGTAATGCTGGGAGCTTAACGGTTGCGGGTTCATGGTTCATGGTTTCGGGTTTATGGTTTCGACAAAAATAAACCATCCATCCGGGTTTACTTTTTACCTTTGCAGTGTGAATTTTATCCAGGCATTAAATATTTCCAAGGCTTACGGTGAGAAAGTCTTGTTTGAGAACATTTCCATCAGCATAGCACAGGGCCAGAAGGTGGCCCTGATCGCACGCAATGGCACAGGCAAAACAACCCTTATGAACATTCTGGCCGGATTGGATGAACCTGATTCAGGCTATTGTACTTACCGCTCCGACCTTCGAATCTCCTATTTGCCCCAGAACCCGGAGTTTGACCCTCAGCTTACTGTCTCAGAGGCGCTTTTGTCTGCCGACAACGAGCAAACGCGTGCCATCAGGGCTTATGAAGAATTCATTGGCGATAAATCAATGGCCGATGACCCTGAAAGAGCCGCTGAGCTTCAGAAACTTATTGAGCAAATGGATGCTTTGCAGGCCTGGGACTATGAACACAGGGTAAGCCAGGTTCTCACCAGTCTAAAGATTGGTGACCTGAAAGCTACTGTAAGCAGTCTTTCCGGGGGGCAGTTAAAGCGCCTGGCGCTTGCCAGGGTGCTCATCGAAGAACCTGAATTCGTGCTGCTTGATGAGCCTACCAACCATCTCGACATCGCGATGATCGAATGGCTGGAGTCATTCCTTTCGCGTCAGAAGATTACATTGTTGATGGTCACGCACGACCGTTACTTCCTGGACTCGGTATGCAACGAGATCGTTGAGATGGAAAATGGCGTGGTTTACACCTACCGTGGTAACTATGCCTATTATTTGGAAAAGAAGCAGCTGCGCAAGATGGCAGAAGCTGCTCAGAATGAAAAGGCCCTGAACCTTTTAAGCAAGGAAACGGAATGGATGCGTCGCAGCCCGCCGGCGCGCACCACCAAGTCGAAAGCGCGCATTGCATCCTATCATGATTTAAAGGAAAAGGCATCCAGAAAGCAAGAAGGCTCAGCCGGCGAGATCCGGATGGATATGACGCGCCTCGGTTCAAAAATTTTGGAATTGCAGAATGTCAGGAAATCATATGATTCCCTGAGGGTTGTGGATGACTTTTCCTATGTGTTCAAAAGAGGTGAACGGGTGGGCATTGTTGGTCCGAATGGCACAGGGAAAAGCACACTGCTCAACATCGTTACACGGCAGTTGAGACCGGATGCGGGCAAGGTGATCACCGGTGAGACCATACAATTTGGCTATTTCCGGCAGGAAGGGATCAAGGTGGAGGACCATAAGAAAGTGATAGAAGTCATTACCGACCACGCTGAGCGTATTCAGCTTGAGAAAGGCCATTCAATGAGTGCGGCGCAGTTCCTGAGGTACTTCAATTTCCCGAATCACATGCATCACGACAGGGTAGAAAAACTCAGTGGTGGCGAAAAACGGCGCCTTTACCTTCTGACCGTTCTGATCAAAAACCCAAACTTCCTGATCCTCGATGAGCCTACCAATGACCTCGATATCGACACGCTCAACCTGCTCGAGGATTTCCTTCTGCGGTATCCCGGCTGCCTCATCATCGTGTCGCACGACCGCTATTTCCTCGACCGGCTTGTGGAGCACCTCTTTGTTTTCAGAAACGTTGGCGATATCAAGGACTATCCCGGCAACTATACTGAATACCGCATTCAGCGTAATCAAGCGGCTGCAAGGGTCAAAAGCCAGAATAAGACTGAGAAATCCGTTGCTTCAGTAAAGCCCAGCCGTCCAAAAGACAAGAAAAAACTCACTTATAAGGAGGAAAAGGAGCTGGCACGGCTTGAGGCGGACATTGAAGCACTTGAGTCAGAAAAAGCTGAGCTGCTCAAAAAGATGAATTCCGGCACGCTTGAGTCACAAGATCTCCTGGACATATCAGAAAGATACAGCACTTGCGAAAACCTCCTCGAAACAAAATCCGACCGCTGGCTCGAACTATCCGATCGCTGAAAACCAGCAATCAGCAATCAACAATCAACAATCAGCACCCGGTAATTGGCAATCGGCGTTATTTGTTTTTCACATACTTATCAAACCATTCCAGCCATTCCCAGTGCATATGCAGCACTGATTCGCGTGCGCGGTATCCGTGGCTTTCATGGGGCAGCATTACCAGGCGGACGGTGGCGCCGTGGCCGCGTAGTGCGTCGTAGTAGCGTTCGCTTTGCATTGGAAAGGTGCCGGAGTTGTTGTCGTCGGCGCCATGGATCAGCAGCATTGGCACATCCATTTTGTCGGCGTGCATGAATGGCGACATGGCGTTATAAACTTCCGGAGCTTGCCAGTAGGTACGTTCTTCGAGCTGGAATCCGAAGGGTGTGAGGGTGCGGTTGTAGGCGCCGCTGCGTGCCACACCGGCAGCAAATATATCACTGTGCGTCAGCAGGTTGGCTGTCATAAATGCGCCATAGCTGTGGCCAGATACGCCCACTCTTTCGGGGTCGGTAACACCCATTCCTATCAGTGTGCTGATGCCGGCTTCGGCGTTTGCTACCAGTTGCTCTACAAAGGTGTCGTTAGGCTCGCCGGTTTCGCCGGCCACGATGGGGAAGGCGGCATTGTTTAAAACGGCATAGCCCTGTGTTGTCAGCATCACGATTGAAGTAGCGCCCAGCCTGGTATAGGTGTACGGTGAACCAGTAACCTGCCCTGCGCCGTCGGTGGTGAGAAACTCACGCGGGTAGGCCCAGAAAATGGTAGGCAGCGGGTCATCCTCTCCTGGTGTGAAACCGGGCGGCAGAAAAAGTTCTCCAGACAATGGAATGCCATCAGTGCGCTCGTAATAGATCATCTCTTTTTGAAGGTCGCGGAGTTGCGGAAAAGGCTCCGGGAAGTCGGTTATCTGCACAAGCTGATCATTGCGAAGGTCGCGAAGGTAATAGTTGGGGTGCTCTTCAACCGACTCGCGGCGGGTGATCAGCAGTCTTCGATCGGGGTCAATGACCCTGACCGTTGTCTCATAGTATGGTGCTTCACTGCGCCAGAGACGTGTGGTTTCGCCGGTGTGAAAGTGGTAAAGATCAACAAATGGCCGGTTCCCTTCGGGGGAAGCGCCTTGTCCCAGCAGGAAGAGGTTCCGCCCGCTTTGGTCAAACATCAACACATTACGTCCGTAGTCGTTCGGGGTAGTTTGCAGGTTGCCGGGGTCGCCGTAGCGGTCTTCCGTTGATCTTTCCCTGATGAGGGTGAGGCCGGCTGCCGGATCGGCAGGATGGAAAGAGCTCATTTTGGCCATTCTTGTTGGACGCCAGAACTCATTCACCAGGGCAAAGTCTTTGTTGCCCCAGGTAATGCCGGAGTAACGATAATTGGTTTTGAAGCCAGGCAGTACTTCACCATCAAAGGGGGCATCGAGGAAATAGACCTGGTCGCGAAACTCCGCTTTTGTGTTGGGATCGCCGCCATCGAGGGCTTCAACCCAGTAAATGGTGGCAGGGGCATCGTTGCGCCATGAAATGCTCCGCACACCTTCGCGGGTGGCTCCAAAGCCTTGTGGCATCTCTTCCGTTACCGGGATGTCGGCGATCACCCTCACTGAATTGCCTTCCATGTCGATGATCTCATAGCGATGCGCAAAGCGAGAGTAAGGTACGATGTATGAATACGGCTTTTGCAGGGTGGTTACCCTGACGTAGTTGCCATCTGGTGATACCTGGAAAGACCATATCACGGCATCTCCCCAAATCTTTTCAGAATTGCCTGAAAGATCGGTTTTGCGAAGCTGTGCCGTGGTGTAATAATCAAATATGGTTTCATCATGCTGGTCATTCAGGAGGTCCTGGAAAGTGCGAACGGCGGCGCGCCGGCCAACGCTTTCCTGTACCAGTGGTCCGCTGGCTACGAAGGGGCGTACAGGTGCCTCTCCACGATCATCTGCAATGGCAGTATAAAGCAGGGTTTGGCTGTCAGACAGCCAGTTAACACTGTTTCCGAGGATGTCGTTGATCACTGGGCCAGTCAGCCGCGTAGCGTGCGCGGTGGCGATATCCAGCACCCATAGCTCGATGCCATTGTCGGCAGTGTGCAGGAATGCGACCTTTAGTCCATCGGGCGACCAGCTGGTGCTGCGAATGCGCGGCGATTCCGGCAAGCCGGTTATGTCTCGCACGTTACTGCCATCGATGTCCATCAGCTGCATCCCGGTGCGGTACCAGCCGTGGCTGGGTCCGTTGGTGCGTGGATCAAAACGGATGCCCGCGAGGCGAAGCTCCTCTGCCGCAAGCACGTCAATTGCGGGTAAGCTTGGATTTTCCTGCAAAAGGATCACATTGTTGCGCGGACTGATGCTCATCGCCGGTGTGGAGGGTGCATCCACCAGGTCGATGATCTCCTGCGGTGGCAGCTGGTAAGGTAGTCCGTCGCGGCCAACAGCGGTGGTACATATTGAAAGGGTCAGGATTATGGCTAAGATTTGTAGTGGTTTCATGGGTTCGTGGTTTATGGTTTATGGTTTGGAGTTTGGAGTTTACAGTTTGGAGTTTACAGTTTAGAGTTTACAGCTTGGCATTGTCAATACCGTGACCAAAATAGAAATAAAAACCGAAGGGCGGGAAATCTTTAAGTTTTTTTATAAGCCTTTGTCGAATGTTGGTTTAAGGAACCACACCCACAGTGCTGCGACAGTATATGCGGCAAATGTGCCCCACCAGAGTCCGATGAGTGGGAAAAGAAATCCGGCTACATAACTGTAAATAACGATGTTGGTTGATGCCAGCAGCATGATCTTTCCGGTTGCCCTGGCGAAGTGATAACCTGCAGAAAGGGTAAGGATGACCATGGCAGAGAGCATCATAGCTGGGAAGGATGCGAAAATGCCTGCCCAGAATGCTGAGCCTGTGCGGGCGATCAACACCGAGGCACCCACAACACTGCCTGCAAAAAATGCCCTGAAGAGGATTTGTCCGATGGAATAGCGCTTGCTGATCTTGCCCAAAGATGGAATTTTGAGTACCTTTTCGGCCAGCAAATATGTTCCTATAGCTCCGGCAAAATATAACAATGACCAATATATGGCAGGTGTTTCGCTGAACCAGGAAGCAATGTAAGCGAGGATAGTCCAGCTCACAAGTGACGCAGCAAGGGCTAAGGGTAATCCCTTGGGCACAAGGCTTATGAATACATACAGAAATATGGTGCTGAGAAACATCCCGAGCGGGACTGTTGCGGTTGCTTGTGCAGCAAATTCAGGTGTTTGCGTGATTCCAATGAATAGGAGGGAGGTGAAAATGGTTGAGGGGAGGTTGCCGATCATCCCGCCAATGCGGGTGCCCATTCGCTCAGAAATGGTGGTTGCCAGGGTGATCCACACACCGGCAACAATTATTGAGAGGAGCAGCTGCTGCAAAAACAATGAAGTCATA
>SKOK01000253.1 GCA_007120085.1 Bacteroidales bacterium
CCAGGCAGCAGAAGCATTGCTTAAGCAAAAGGCTTATTTTGAACATCTTTTTTATAGTATCCCTGCAGCTCTTGTATTGCTTGACAACAACGACTGCATTGAAGACTTTAATGAAGCCTTTGGTGAGTTGTTCCAGTATTCGATAGAGGAGGCAAAAGGAAACCCCATTAATGATCTGATAGTTCCAGTCCATTTGAGGGATGAAGCTGATAATGCCACAACGAATGTGGGTGTGGGTGAAACGATCTACTTTGAGTCAGTCAGGAAGAGAAAGGATGCTACCCTTGTTGAAGTGGCGATCACTGGCCGGCCGATTATTGCCAAAACCGGGCAGCTGGCCGTACTGGGCATTTACCAGGATATTTCATACCGAAAGGAAACAGAAAAGAAGCTCAAGGAAAACGAGGCGCGGATGCGTTCAATCAGTGAATCTGCAAATGATGCCATCGTAATGCTTGATCCTGAAGGGAATGTGTCGTTTTGGAACAGGGCTGCCGAGAAAATATTCGGTTATGCAGTTGACGAGATCATGGGCAGAAACTTTCATGCCCTGATCATCCCCGAACATCTTTATAAAGGTTATGAAGATGGCTTTGAACACTTCAGGAAAACCGGGGAGGGGAGGGCTGTCGGTAAGACTATAGAGTTAAGGGGCTTGCATAAAAATGGCGATGTGATTGCCATAGAGCTATCTTTGTCTTCGTTGAAGCTTGACAACCAATGGCATTCCGTTGGTGTGATGCGTGATGTTACCGAGCGCAAGCGTCTTTTTGAGGAGTTGCGCATGAATGAAATTCGCCTGCATGAGCTGAATGCTACAAAGGATAAGTTCTTTTCGATCATCGCGCACGACTTGAAGAATCCTTTCAGTGGCTTGATTGGGTTTGGCAACCTGTTGCTGGAAAAAATTCAGGAAAAGGATTATGACGGAATTGAAAGATATGCCGAGATTATCCTAGAGTCTTCCAACCGGGCCATGAACCTGCTCGAGAACCTGCTGGAATGGTCGCAGGCACATACGGGAAAGATCGAATTCAATCCTGAATATGTTGTCGTTCAGTCATTGGCTCAACAGGAGGCTTCACTCCTGAATGAAACGGCAAAGGCCAAATCTGTTGACATACAAATCAGCGTTCCAAACACCCATATAGCTTATGCTGATAAGAATATGATAGGCACTGTGATCCGTAACCTGATCTCCAATGCCGTCAAGTTTTCCTACCCGGGTGGTGTCGTCAGGGTCACATCAACGGCAGAGGATGACCGACTTGTTGTGTTGGTAACAGACGAAGGCACAGGTATCCCGGAGAAACATCTTGACAAGCTGTTCAAAATAGACCAGGGGTTCTCTTCGCCAGGCACGAAGAAGGAGATGGGGACGGGTCTCGGCCTCATACTTTGCAAGGAGTTTATTGAGCGGCATGGCTGCGAGATCTGGGTTGAAAGTGAAGAAGGCAGAGGCAGCCTTTTTTGCTTTACCCTTAGCACAAGTCCTGATTGACTAACGAATGAGCATCATCTTTCCGGAGATGCTTTTCCCGTTTCCGAGCTGTAAACGACCTATGAAAAATCCTTTGCCGTTAGCCGGTGCAGTAAAATTGATTTCGTGCATCCCTGCAGGTATTCGTTCAGCATCGATCAGCCTGGCTACCATGCGTCCGGTAATGTCATATATGCTAAGTGTTACCGTTTCTTCGGCTGGAAGCCGGAAGCGGATTATGGTATGCGTGCTGAATGGATTGGGATAATTCTGTATCCAGAGGGATTCGCTGTCGTTGGGGATTTCGGGATCCCGGATGTTGGTTGGATCATCAAAATCATCTTCGCCACCGGCCTGCCAGTAGCGGGCTGCAAATTCCTGGATGTATTCGTTGGCTACCCTTGGGTTATGAATGATGATCGTATTTTCATCATTGCGGAAGTTGGCGTTGGCCGACCAGTTGTGTGAGCCGGTAATGACTTTTGCTTTGGATGTATTGTTATCCACGATGGCATATTTATGGTGCAGCAAGCCAAAGGCCGCCTGCGAGAAGTGGTGTACGTCGGCCCACGAACTCAGGTACTCCCATTCGCTTCCTGTGCCGCTGATAACCCCTATCACGCCGCGTACCTTTACACCTTCATTGAAGCGGCTGCGCATGGTGTTCGAAATGGTGCGACGTGTGATGAGGTTCAAGCCAATGTCAATATTAGCGTTTGCGCTTGTCAATGCCCGGTTGATCTGGGCTTCAGTATTTCCTTGTGGACTGAAATAAAGCTCAACCCTGGTTTGATCTTCTCCTATCCAGAATACGGATGGGTTGACTACGACTTTATCAAAGCTGAAACGGGAATTGAGAGAATTGAAATGTCCGCTTTCAGCACCCCACATTTGGTTGAATTCACGCAGGTAAGCCCTGGCCAGTGCGACATCCTGCAGAATCACCATGTTCTGAAACTGGTTGTTCGTACCGTCATCGGTGGCATTCCAGGAGCTTGTAATGACAAAGGACCTGGCAGGGTTTTCATGATTTGCATCAATGACTGCAAATTTGTTATGCATTTGTTCGGTGCCGGTGCTTTGTACGGCTTTAACGCCGGCACTTTCCAGGCTTGATAAAACTGCGTTAGGGTTTCCTGTATGCCCGGAGCCAATAACTCTGATGTCAACACCCCGGCTGTGGGCGTCAATGATAGCATCAGCGATCTGCCCGCCTACTATGCCGCTGATGTTGTAAAATGCAAACTCAGCCGTTTCTTCGGCCATCTCAATGTGTTCGATCAGTTTGTTGCCAAAGTGAACGTTTTCTTCTGCCTCTTTGTAGGTGGCCAGCTCGTGGGCTACCGTTTTGTTGAAAAAGACGCTGATCTCGCCGGTTGAGCCATGAGGTGAGCCGGTTGAGGTGATGTAAACATTGGTTGCGCTGGTGTCTGCATCAAAAGCTGATCGCAGCTGTACCTTGTAAACAGTGGCAGGGTCGAGGTCTTCAATGAAAAGGCTGTGTGAAGTTTTATGTTCTTCATCCATGACGTTACCCAGCTCCAGGCCGGAAGTGAGACCGTACCGGATCTCAGAGTGACCTGCATGCATGGTTGTCCATTCAAAATGTATTGAATTGGTTGTGGCGGATACTTCATAGGGCGGTGCAGTGAGTATGATGGGGCCGCTGAGCACCTGGATGTCATCCGTAAAGCGTGGCAGCAGCTGGTGGGTGTTGCCAAAACGTCCGGCAACTCCGGTTGCTTCAACCGCGCTGTTGGGTATTGGTGAGCCCGGAATGTTCGTAAAATTATCAATGCGCAGTTCACCTTCTCCGGAAGCATCAGTCACAACATAGTTTGTGCCTCCTGAAAAAATCCCCGTGGATGAAAACTCCAGGTCGTTGATGCTTACGAGCAAACCTTCATAATCACCGGTGTTGAGCTGTTCCAGGTTGATCTGCATTGGCTCAGCCGGCTGATTTGCTTCAGGAAACACCTCAAAACTGATCTCGTCAATGATCTGTAGCAAATTGTTAAAATGGCCAATGTGGCCGGTAAGCAGGAGGGAGTCGCCGATGACAGCACCAACGAGGTACTCCTGGCGCATCAGTGAATCGCTGTACCAGGCAATGCCTGCTGTTTCATCCTGGAAATATACAGGGCCGGCAAACTGATGTGCTACTGTGACGTGCCCGGCTACGGTAACCAGTGTCCCCATGGGCAGGTTGCGCGCATCAGCTATTGAAATGGGCTGGGAGGTGTCAAGTGTTTCTGCTGTCAGGTGCAGGACAAACACCTCATTTTCAGGGTCATTTGTGTGGAATGCAATGGAGCCTTCCTTGATGCCGGGTGTTTCGGATTCAAACAGCAGGTTGATGCCGACTGTTTCAAGGTATCCGAGTGTTACTTCCGGGTTTGCGTCAATGTTGAATTCAACGCCATCAATTTCATAAGAAGAGATGACCAAATCTTCTATCCCTGTATTTCGTATTTGAAGGTAGGCGCTGGCAGTTCCCACATTGGTGCCAAAATCAAAGGTGCTGCCGTTTCCATAAGGGATGTCATTTACCCTGATCAGAATGGCAGGGTGGTCCGAAGTTTCAATGTAATCGCTGATCAAAACATCATCAATGTTGATGCGGTTACCTGCAGTTTTATCAAAACGCAGCCGCACATTGCCTTCAATGCTGCCGGCAATCGTATATTGTGTGAGCTCGGATGTGAGCGTGATATTTTCTCCCAGCTCTTCCCATGTTGTACCCTGGTCGGTTGAAAAGCTTACCTGCAGTGCCCCGCCGCTGTCAGAACTGAAGTTTGCGGCATAAAAACTCAGTTCGCCCAGGCCCATGGGGTAGTCAAAGTCCATCCGGATAAAACCGTTGCGGATGCGTGCGGCCCGGAGTCCATTTTTTTTATCGGAATCCAAAGTGCCTATCAGGGCATCATTAAAGTGCCATGAACCTGTCGTTATTTCAATGTTAGCCGGCGCATATGAAGCTTTGTCCCCTTCTTCAAAGTTCTCAAACATTTGGGCGTGCGCTTTCCCCGGGTAAAAGAAGATGGTTGTCAGGATGAAAATCAAATAAAAGTATCTCATAAATATATATAAATTTGTTACATTCAATATTGTAAGGTTGTTGAGATGCAAGGGATTAAGGATAAATAATTTATTTTGAAGGGTTCATGACCCTGCCGGCGAACAATATGCTATTGTGGGTATTATCTTTAATGAAGAACATGAATGGTCTGTTTGCCATAAAAATGGTCCGTGGATCGGGGTCGATAGAAGTCTTGCGTATGATGACCACTGCTGTGGCAGCGGCGGCCTCTGTACCTTCTTCGGCTACTTCTATCATGGCCTGGTGTATGACTTTATCGATTTTTAGGTCCAGGTTGCCTGTCATACCTGAAAAGTCGGCTTCGCGGTTAAAAGGCTTACGCATTCCCATCGCCATCAGAGTTTCTTCAAGGTCGAGTTTGGTTTCGGCTTCGTATTTCGGGACAAACACATCCACTTCTTTATGTTGCATTTCATTAATGATCCGGGCGAAAGAATCAGCATTCATCTCTTTTTCAATTTCTTGCAGGGGTGTTCCCTCTCCAGGCAGTACCAGGAGCATCGAGAAGTCCTCACCGGAGTAGGGTATTTCGAGGGCCTGGAGTTGTTCATCCTGGTAATAGTTGAAATGTTCGGAGCGGTGCATAAAGTGGGCCATTACCGTTTGCCCGTCCTGGAGAAAGAAAACGTTTTCGCGGGTGATTTCGGGGTCAAATTCGGTGAGCCAGGGGCCGAAAAAGTGGATGGCGTTGACGAGCACGAGCCGGGTATCATCGGTCAGGACACCAGGCGCGATCAGGTCTTTGATTTTTTCGCGGGTTTCATCATACACCCAATCATTGATGTTTGTTCTTACCTGTTCCCTGTTGGTTCGAAAGTTTACCTGGAATGTTTCGGAGCCATAATGTTGTTTATTGATTTCAAAGAAGCTGTTGAGGAAGGTGTAGTCTTCCTGTGCCCACAGGCTGTTGGCGATGTTCAGCTGTATGTTGTCGGCTGCCATCTTATTCAGGGATGCCAGGTATTCGCCGTATTCGCGGTGAAACCTCTCCTGGTTCCTGTCGAAATGCATAATGGCGGCCATTTCTTCAAGCGTCGTTCTGCGGGCGCCGGTGTATGTCATGGCCAGGGCGGTTGAAATGCTGAAGGGGGAAACCACCATATTGTCGTCGTTATATGGGATTTCATTTAACAGGTCAAAGGCGAACTTGTTATTTGCTGTTGGTATGGGCATATGTTCTTCGTGTTGCATGGCGGTATCTGTTTTTTGTGCTTTTCTTGAACATCCGATGGATGTTACAATGAAAGCAAGCAGGGTTGCTAAAACGAAATATTTTAAAGCTCTCATTTTACGTGCTTTTTGAGGTTGGTGAAAATAAATAAGCAAACTACAAACTTACGATTATATTTTGAGTAATCAATAATGATGTTAGTGCAAAAATTGGGCCGGACTGGGGTTTATTATGCTTTGCGTTATTAACCTGCATTATTCCGCAGGGGGCTTGGGACTCGAAATGACCTGGTGTTTTTGATATTTTGCCAATCGAAAATTGTTCTGTCCATTTCAAAATAATGCATTAAATTTGCAGGCAAAATGCATTTAAAAATCTTCCAGCAATGAGTGAAAAACCAGAAACCATTAAGTGTTTGATATTAGGCAGCGGTCCGGCGGGATACACTGCGGCGATTTATGCAGCGCGTGCTGATTTGCATCCGGTGATGTACCAGGGTTTGCAGCCTGGGGGGCAACTAACCATTACGACAGACGTAGAAAACTATCCTGGATATCCTGAGGGGGTAAAAGGCCCGGATATGATGGTGGACTTCCAGAAGCAGGCGGAGCGCTTTGGTACCGACGTGCGCTATGGAATGGCAACCGCTGTTGATTTGTCAAATCGACCATTCAAGGTGGTTATTGATGACAAAAAGGAGTTGCTGGCCGAGACGCTCATTATCTCCACTGGTGCCTCGGCAAAATGGCTGGGCCTGGAGTCTGAACAGAAGTTCAATGGTTTTGGGGTATCGGCATGTGCAACCTGCGACGGATTCTTTTACCGCGGACTTACCGTAGCGGTTGTCGGCGGAGGCGATACTGCCTGTGAAGAGGCATCTTACCTTTCCAAGCTTTGCAAAAAGGTTTACCTCATCCATCGCCGCGATGAGCTGAGGGCATCAAAAGCGATGCAGCACAGGGTGATGAAGGCCGAAAACATCGAGCTTGTATGGAACAGTGTGCCCAAAGAGATCGTAGGTGACAAAACCGTTAACGGCGTAATGATTGAAAATGTCAAGACAGGAGAAGTTACGCGGCTTGATGTGGAAGGCTTTTTCGTTGCCATTGGCCATCTGCCTAACAGCAAGATATTTGCAGGCCAGCTCGATATGGATGCCAATGGTTACCTCATCACCAAACCAGATTCAACGCAAACGAACATTCCGGGCGTATTTGCGGCCGGAGATGTCCAGGATCATGTGTATCGACAGGCTGTAACAGCTGCAGGAACCGGCTGTATGGCTGCTATCGAGGCCGAACGTTTCCTGGCTGACATTTAGTGTGAGCTAAGGATGGCTTTTGACAGCTTTTAAACTAATGTAAGCTTAACATGACATTGTATGCCTTTTTAACATGTATTGCATTGCTATGTTACTTTCAGGCAGCATTATATCTGTTTTTTTATTTGCCCCAAACAAAGGTTAACCGAATATTTGGACTGGTGCTTGTTTCGCTGGCCTGGATCTCCTTTTTTTACTTATTGATGCAGTTTGCTGAACCGCCTGATACGGTTATTAAACTTGACAGGGCCAACTCAATTGGATGGATCGCATTTCCATGGCTTATGCTCCTGTTCGTGTATCATGCAACAAATTTGCAATATAAAATTATAAGACGGGTCATCTATTTTGTCATGACACCCCTGGCTTTGGCATCTCTTGTTGGTTATCTTTGGCAGGCAGATGCAATCAGGTTTTTTGACAGGGCCGAATCAGGGGTATTGTATTTTGATGCATATCACTGGTCGGTGTTTTATATTTTGGGCCTGATTTTTCTTAACGGTTGTGCCGTTATGCTGGTATGGATGTTCTGGAAATGGTACCACACCAAAAGGCAAACGGTGAGCAGTAAGGCAAAGGTTTTTACCGGGGTGCTTTTTCTTTCAGTAGTGTTCTTCATTTCTTTCAATGCATTCAGCCATTTTGTACTGCCCTTAACCGGAAACAGTTCACTGCCGCCCGCCATTCACCTTACGGCGTTACCAATGATTGCAGTATTATTCACAGGCATTGCCCTTCTGAGGCCACAACGGTATTTGCCAGAGATGTTGAAAAAACTATTTGTTGAAAGGATCAGGGAGTTTGTTTTTTATGCAGACGAAAAAGGACATGTTTTTTCAACAAACAGTTATAGTCTTGAGGTTCTTGGTTATGAGCACAGGGAGATAACAGGCAAAAGCTGCAGTCAGCTTTTTAAGCCTGTGTCGTTGATTCAGACATTGTTTTCAATTGATGATGATCGCAAAAGAGAAAGGCCCCAGTTTTGCTATTTGGTGCCCAAAAATGGGGAAGCTGTTCCGGTTTTGTTAAATGTGACTCATATATACGATGACTTTTACAACCTGCTTGGTTTCTTCCTTGTGGCATCTGATTACCGGCAGTCAAGATCATTGCGAAGAGAGCACAAGGCGCGATTGTTTGCTGAGCAAAAGCTGCTGGCTCTTAACGATGAACTGGAAGAGAAAATCAGGCTGGAGGCCATGCTATTGGAGGAATCCAGGGAGAAACTTCATATTGAAGCAGCCAGGCAAGAAGCATCAAGGCAGCAAATCATTAAGGAATTTGAGGCCAAAGAAAATATGCTTCGCGAGATACATCACCGTGTAAAGAATAATATTCAAATGATGATATCATTGGTGAGTATTGAGCAAGGTAGAATAGAAGAATTATCCCCCATGAAGAAAGTTTACGGCAGCATCTCAAACTGGGTGCGTGAGATATCTGTGATACACGATTATTTGTATGATAGTCCGTATATTGGAAGAATCAACTTCAGCAGTTTTATTCACAAAATTGCAGGGGTGCTCAGGAGTCGGCACCTGAATATGGAGAATGTGCTTTTCAACATTGCCCTTGCTGAACACAAACTGAGCATTGATCAGGCAATTCCATGTGGTATCATCGCCCACGAATTAATCAGCAATTCATTGAGGTTTGCTTTCCCGGTAGAATCAATAACCGGTCAGCAGCATTCAGACCAGATACCAACCATTGGCATTGAGTTTTACATGGAAAAGGGACATTATGTTTTACATATTAATGACAATGGCATAGGCTTACCCATGGAGAATGGGCGGCCGAAAAATATTCAAACAGGTCTGGGTCTTGTAAATAGTCTTGTAAATACTTATTTAAATGGCGAGATTCGCTACAATGTTCGTTACGGGACATCTGTGATTATAAGATTTCCGGTTTTCCCGGAAGCCTCCTAAAACACCAAAGCATGGCAGCATTATTATTCATATCTGCAGTCATATTCCTGCTATTCATGCAGACCGGATTGTTTATGCTTTGGAAAAACCCTTCATCACGGCCACACCAGTGGTTTTTTGCAGTATCTGCTTATCTGGCCGTTTTGACCATTTTGTTTGTATCAAACTGGGCAAGTGGCTTTGGTGGGACTGGTTTCGCTGTTTTGCTGCCTGTTTCCTGGGCTGTCCTGCCTTTAATGCTGTTCAGGTTTCATGCTTTGATCGCAAACGTGCCTGCAGGCAAACAAAAGCAGAATGCAATTGCTGCTGGCTTCCTGCTTGCAGGATTATTATTGCTATCCGTACTGCTTTTTATGCGGGTTTCATGGGCAGGTGAAACCGTGTCCAATGCCAATACATCAGCAGTTCTTCATCCATTGTTTGTAACCCTGGTAGTTGTCTCCATTTTTGCGGCAATACTCCAGTTCAGGCAATGGTGCAGGAAGATACCAGGCCAAAAGGAGAAAAAGCGCTTTTCCGTGATCCTTTTTCTCCTGGCTGCATTCTATCTGCTGACTTCGCTTCTGTATATATTGTTGCCGGAATCCCCGTCACTCAACTTCATATTAATGCCACCTGTTTACCTGCTTCCGTGGTATCTGGCAATAACGTTTGGGTTTACACGAAAAATATCCTCTTCCCCAGGCGACTTAACCAATACGGAAAAGAATTTATTCAAGGACTTGCAGCAGATTGTGTTTATATGCAACATGGAGTCTGTCGTATTGCAGTCCAACCAGTTTTCAATTGGTTTGCTTGGCAAGGAGATGCACGAAGTCGTGGGTTCAAAGGTTGTCGAGCTGTTTTCAGGTCGTGATCAGATTGGCAAACTGATTGACATTGCGCACAAAAACGGTCATTCGGAGGTAAAAGAAATGCACCTGCTTACAACAGACAACCAAAAAATTCCTGTAAGCGTGTCGTGTATCCTCCTGGTTGATCGTTTCAACGATCTTTTTGGGTTTGCTGTTTATGGACAGGATTACCGTGACGTTATCAGCTTGCGCAATGAAATAAATCAAAGAAAGCAGGCGGAGGCGAGTTTGCATAAGATGAGCAAGAACCTTGAGCTGGAAGCAGAAAAGCGTACCGCTGAAATGCGCAGTTTTGTTGAGCAATTAAACCTTATAGTTGCAGACAGGCAGAGGGATGAAGAGACACTCAGGATGGAAGTCGCAGAAATGGAGGTGATGCTTAATGAAATATATACGCGGGTAACGAAAAATATCGGCATCATCCTTACCATACTGGATTCGGCAAGGGAATTGAAATTTGGTGTGATTGATCAATCTGAAAAGAAGCGATTGAACAGGTTGTTTCAGCGGATAGATGCCATATTGCTGGTTAATAAGCAGTTGATGACAGAGCAGCACTATGGGATGGTTGATTTCAAGCAATTTCTTGAAATGTTGTTGCAGCGAAACAGTGCCACTACCGGCGACGGGTTTGAGCCAGAAATGGTTCTGAAAGCCGGCGACGGGCTTTTGTGGATTGACCAGGCAGTTCCCCTTGCCCTGGTTGCCAGCGAGCTTATTACCAATGCAGTAACATATGCTTTTGAAAAAGGCACAACACCAAATCCCACGGTGTGGATTGAATATACGCACGTTGACGATACGTGGTGCCATTTTTTGGTTAAGGACAATGGGTCCGGTGTGGTTCCGGATGCACATGGCATGCACCATGAGCTCAGCGGGTTTAGTCTTGCAAAGATGCTGGTCAAAGATCAGCTTAACGGCAGCTTTCAAATAACCAGCGAGCAAGGGTTGAGCGTATTCATACGCATTCCCCTGAATGAGTTACGCCAGGGGCATATTGGCGTGCACCGTTGATGCATGTTTCCCTCCCAGGATTTTGTGTCCGATCATGCATTTCAGGCATTTTCTTGGCACACAGTAATATTTTCGCAGCTCAAGCAAGCCTTGCGTGGTGGCGGCATTTTCGGGCTTCGCCGATGGAGGGATGATACCGTTCCATTTCCTGATGATGTTGTTGTTTTCAGGCGGGAGATGTTCGAGCAAGCACAGGGCTGCATCACCTGTATCAATATGGCTTTCTCTTGCCTGAACAAAATTCATTGGAGCCACAGCGTTTATGAGAATGTTTTGAATGGTGTTTTCGCCGATGGGTCTCATCTTGCTGGCAGCCGTTTTGCCCAGGCGGTAATGTGATGACCAGTAATCTGATGGTGCAACTGACAGCAGTTTAGCAGCATGGGTGGCATCATTATTCAGAATGATGTTACTGAACAATAGCCCGCTGCTTTTGTGGATGATCATTGCCAGTTGTGCTATGCGCAGATCAGGAAAATTGGATGGCCGCATCCTTGAATACTTCCATGTTTCAAACCTCAGGGGAGGTGGCAGCTTGTGTTTTTTTTGCTGGTAGTGATATTCCATGCGCAGTTTTTCCGGATAGGTTTCGGTGAATGGCTTTTCCAGCATTCCGGCCAGGCCAAAAAGCATGGCTTCGAGGCTGAAAATGTTGTCGTGGTTTCGCAGCAGTATTTCGTAGGATATGCGCTGAACCAGCATGCCAAAAGCGGCGGCATTGGCTTTCCCTCCAAGTGAGCGGGCAAGCAGGAAAAGCAGTGTTTTCTCCTTGTGCTGATCAAAGTACTTTAAATAATGATGTACTTCTTCGGCTTTTCTTTCCAGCCTGCTAATCACCAGGCGCCATATCCAGTGATTTAGTATGAAGGACTCTTGTGTCCGGAGTTGTTTTTCGCAGGGTATCCAGCCTTTGTTGCTGAGCAGGAGGTTGTAATTATGCTGAAGGGATGGGTCAAAATATCCTTTTGCTTCGAGGTGATGAATTGGTTTTCCATAGTGATCAAGCACTTCTTTGTCATAGATATATACAACGTGCAGTATGATGTTGGCGTAGGCTTTGTCGGTATGATGATTATGGGCAAACCATTGCGATGAGCGCACATGTATCTCCACATTTCCTGCCCATAGCGTATCTCCGATGCGAACGGTTGCAGCCAGGAAGTCTGGTCCGGAATCAGGGTTCTCCTGGCCAGGTGATATTATTTCAAGCCTTTCACCTCCCATTGTAAGCAGTGGCTGTCCGCGAAGTATCCGATGCTTCCACAAATAAACGATAAAGTCTTCTTTCATAATTTATCACAAAAATATTAAATATAAATATATAGTTTAAAATTAAAAACAAATATAATTAAAAGTATGATAAGAAATAATATAAGGCGACAAAAAATATTTTTATTTTAATTCTGAATAAAAAAATTGTGTGTGTTGAATTAAATAATTGTATATTTGTGATAGCCTAAATTGCGTTTTTTAAATGGATGAATTGTCGTTGTTGCTGGATGGGATTGAGGTTAAGCTTAGGAAGCTTATGCTGCACAACAAAGGCTTGAAGGAGAAGGTCCTTGTTCTTGAGCGTGAAAAGCGCGAATTGCAGGAAAGCATTGAAACCCATAAAGCACGAATTGAGCAGCTTGAATTAAGCATTGTTCACTCGCAAGCGGCAAGTGTGTTAGACGGTAAGGATTCAGTTCAGGCAAAGCAAAAAGTTAACGAACTTTTGCGGGAAATCGAAAAATGTTATGAGCTTTTAAACAGCCAGGAAAAATAATTTATGAGGAATCAATTGATTTCTGTCATCATTGCGGAACGACCTTACAGGCTGACTGTAAGTAGTGAAGGAGAAGAGGAGGTGTTCAGAAAGGCGGCATCATTGGTAAATGAAAAGATGAAAAAATATGCCAGTAGTTTTGCCTTTCGTGATAAACAAGATTTACTTGCGATGGTTAACTTGCAATTTGCAGTGGATTATTTGCGTTTAAGTAATACGGAAAAGGGGCACATGGAGCTCAAGGAGAAGATGAAGAAAGTTGATAAACTGCTGGATGAGAGCTTGCTTGAAATAAGCTGATCGTTCTTTGAAAATATTTCGACATAACCCGCATGAATTCAAATGTACGTTTTTGAAACTCAACATTACTTAAATTTAGGGTAAGTTTTAGGGCTTCTAGAACAGGCCTCACTATTGCCGGCTTGCCGGCAGTATCCCCTTCGGGGGCAGTGGACGTTCGACAAGCCTTGACCCCCTAGCCTTGTATACCTGGGGTTTCATAAAACCTCATTGGGTTCATTGCGGGTTTTTTTTATTTACATAAAACCATAATTGATATGATCATACTTACAACTTGGCAAGTCGTTGCTTGCGTTGTGATAGCGGCCATATCTCTGGGGTTGGGAATACTGATTGCGGGCACAATAATGCGCAAAAACATTGTGCGGAAAAGCCAGCACATTCTCAAGGAAGCCATATCAGAGTCGGAAGTCCTGAAAAAGGAAAAGATACTTCAGGCCAGGGAGAAATTCCTGCAGCTGAAGGCCGATCATGAGAAATATGTTTCTGAAAAAAACCAGAAGATAGCAGTTGCTGAGAACAAATTAAAGCAGCGAGAGAGTAATTTTTCACAAAAGATTGAAGAATTACAGCGTAAACAGAATGAAGTAAACACCATTCGGGACAATCTCAACAACCAGCTGGAGATTTTGAACAAGAAGCAGGCGGAGCTTGACAAGAGTTTCCAGCTGCAGCTCGATCAATTACAGGCAATCAGCGGCATGTCAGCACAAGAGGCCAAGGAGCAGCTTGTGGAGGCTTTGAAGCAGGAAGCGCAGTCGGATGCGCAGTCCTATATACGGGAGGTGATGGAAGAGGCGAGGTTAACCGCCAACACGGAGGCCAAAAAGCTGGTGGTGCATTCATTGCAGCGCACTGCAACCGAAGTGGCCATTGAAAACTCAGTGTCTGTATTCCCCATTGAGAGTGATGAGATCAAAGGCCGCATCATCGGTCGCGAAGGTCGTAACATCAGGGCGCTGGAAGCTGCAACCGGTGTTGAGATCATTGTGGATGATACTCCGGAGGCCATTATCCTGAGTGGTTTTGACCCTGTGCGCCGTGAGATTGCGCGCCTGTCGCTTCACAAACTGGTAACCGATGGCCGCATACACCCCGCCCGAATAGAGGAGGTAGTGGCCAAAACCCAAAAACAAATTGAGCAGGAAATCATCGACATTGGCAAGCGCACGACCATCGACCTTGGTATCCACGGCATGCACCACGAGCTCGTGCGCCTCGTAGGCCGTATGAAGTACCGCTCATCTTACGGGCAGAACCTTCTGCAGCACTCCAAGGAAGTAGCCAATCTGGCCGCCACCATGGCAGCTGAGTTAGGCCTCAACCCGAAGATTGCCAAGCGGGCAGCCCTGTTGCACGACATAGGCAAAGTGCCCGACAATGAGCCGGAACTGCCACATGCCGTGCTGGGAATGAAGCTCGCTGAAAAGTATAAGGAAAAACCCGAGGTTTGCAATGCCATCGGATCGCACCACGACGAAGTGGAAATGAACAGCCTGATATCACCAATTATCCAGGTGTGCGATGCCATCTCCGGTGCGCGCCCCGGTGCCCGCCGTGAAGTCGTGGAGTCATACATCAAACGACTCAATGACCTTGAAGAACTGGCGCTCTCATACCCGGGCGTTGTCAAAACATACGCGATACAGGCAGGCCGCGAGCTGCGCGTGATCGTCGGCAGCGAAAGAATCTCTGATGCCGAGGCCGAACAAATATCTCA
>SKOK01000070.1 GCA_007120085.1 Bacteroidales bacterium
AATACGAGGAAACCGGAAATGACCACGATTGCGTTGAAAAGTATGGCTTTGCCGGTTTGGCCCATTGTTTTGTACAAGGCTTGCAGCTGTGATGTGCTACCCGACAGGTTCATCCGATAATGTTGCAGAAAATGGATGGCATAATCAATACCGATTCCAATGGCAATGCTCGAGAGCAAAGCAGTGGTGGTGCTGAGCGGGATGTTCAGTAGTCCCATGACACCAAAGCTGATCAGCGCAGTGATGGTGATTGGAACAGCCCCAATCAGTCCGGCCCTGATGCTCCTGAACATGACCGACAGAATAATCAAAACCAGGATCAGGGAAATGGCAATGCTCATTACCTGGCCTTCGAGGATCAGGCTGGTAAAAACAAGCGCTTTATATCCCGAACCGGCATAATTTATGGAGACGCCCTGGGCTGCCAGTTCATCCTCAAATTGCCTGATGACGTCGAGTGCCGCATTTATGGTTTTTGAATCATCACCCTTTAACTGAAAAGTGACGTTGGTATGGTCATAATAATAGTTCACTACCTTATTCAGATTTTCAGGGTCTCCCGACATTTCATACAACAGCAAATACTGGGCAACCATCTCCCTGCTTTCAGGGATGCGGAAGTAAGCTTCATCATCGGCATTCATCACTTTATTCATCCGTTTTAAATAATCGGAAAGCGAAAATGAATTGCCGACCTCTGCCAGCAGCATTGTTTCTGTTTGCATCCTGTCGATCAGTTCCAGGGTCTCAGGCATTTTAAATACATCTTCATGATCCCCTTCCAGGATTACATTCAGGGAGGAGGTGCCGCCAAACTTCGAGTTTACGAAAGCGTCAGTCAGCACGATGTCGCTGTCTTTCTCAAAATTGTCGAGAAAGCTGGAGTTGATCCACACACGGGTAATGCCGCCAACAGCCAGCACTAAGATCACTGCCGTTATTATGAAAACTTTTTTCTTACCGGCCAGAAGCCAGTCAGTCATCCGGTTCAGTATCGTGCTTTGTTGATCTTTCGCAGCATTCTTTGTTTTTGGAATGCGGTGACCAAATAAAAGCACCGCAGCCGGAAGAAACACCAGGGCTAGAACAAAAGCGGTCAGGATTCCAAAAGCAGTAAACACACCGAAGTATTTAATGGGGTACACCTGGCTGCTTAACAGCGACAGGAAGCCGATCATGGTGGTGAAAGCAGCCATGGATAGTGGTTTCCAGAGAATGCCAACCGTATGTTTGAGTCCGTCAATTCGCGAAGCCGCAGGGTTTTTTCCTGTAAACTGGTTCAGATGATTAAAAAAGTAAATTCCGTATGCTACCCCGATGGCGATCAGCATTACGGGAATCATTGTGGTAACTGAGTAAATTGGCACACCCAGTGCGGCCATCAGTCCGAAAGCATAGATGGTACTGACAAATACGCCAATTAGTGTAAATCCGGCAGCTCTTACACTTCGCAAAAGAACGTAAAGCACCAAAGCGATTACGATCAGTACTACAGGAACCATCCGTTTCATATCCTCGGGGCCAAGCAACGCCATGGTACCTTCCACAATGGGTCTGCCTGCCACGTAAATGACATTGTTATCATCGCCATACCCATGCGCAAACTCCATGATGTCAAGATAAAACTCCTGGGTAAAGACGTCACTGTCCATCCCAGCAATAATCAGGGCAACTGTTTCATCTCCGGAGACTACCCTGCGATAGATCATTTCGTTATCGAGTACATCTTGCCGGAGCTTTCTGAGTTCATCTTCAGATTCCGGCACATCCGTATAGAAGGAAGTGACATCCAGGTCGTACTCTGTACCGATGATGTTGTCTGCGGTATAAAGTGATACGACGTCGATTGCGTCAAACTCCGGCATGGCAATCAGCTCATTGCTAATGTCTTTGATCATTTGCAGGGTGGCAGGGTTGTAAATGCCATCCTGGTTTTGGATGGCAATAAGTATCCCATCCTTGATGTTAAACCATTCCTCTGCCTGGTCGCTGTATAAGAACGCCGGATGGTCTTTGGGCATGTATTCGTCCAGGTTGGTTTCCATGCGCGCGTTGTTTACGAGTGTACGCGTAAACATCACGCTTGAGGCGAAAATCACCACCAGGGTGATTATTGCCAGGATTTTCCAGTTTTTGTTTGTCATGTTTTTCATAATTTGATTGTTGGTTATTAAGTCAAGCCCTGTTTAAATTATTGACGATATATTTGTAGTTAATATTAACTAACAATGATTGCAAAAAAAAACATCATCATACCGACAAATCGGTCAATCATCAATTGGTTCTTTATTCGTCATCGGTAAGTATTCCTTTATGAATGAGTCTTTTTAATGATTTGATTAGTTTCTTTCCCTCCTTTTTGATATCAAATGAATAATCGGAGTATTGCCATTTCTTAACGAACAATCGCAGACTTCCCATAATGATGACAGCAAGCTGGCTGGCTTCGACGTCATTTCGGATTTCATTGTTACTTTGTCCTTCCTTAATGATCTGGATCAGGGTGTTCAGGTTTCTGCCAATAATTTCATACACTTTACCTATTAGTCCGGATTCTCCACGAAAAAGTTCTTCTGAAAAGATCACCGGCACGAGCGAAGGGGATTGGGAAAATACTTCGAAGTTTCTTGTAAAAAGAATACTAATTCTTTCCATTGCTGGCAGATCGCCTTCCAGTTCTTGCTTGAACATGCCTTCCGTGTTTTGCTTAAACACATCAAGAATGGCTATCAGGATGTGTACCTTGCTCTCAAAGTGTCTGTATATGGCCGGTTCGGAAATGCCAATTTCTTTTGACAAGTTTTTAATGGTAAAGCCTTGTATCCCTTTTTCGCTGATCAGCTCCAGGGCTGCTTGAACTATTTCTTTTTGACGCGGTGTTTGCATGGTTTTAAGTTTTTAATTCGCAGCAAAGTTAGTTAACATTCGCTAACCTAGATGGTCTTTAACATACTTTAACTTAATACATACTCAAGCAAATTGTTGTATCTGCCTGATTAAATGACAACAAGACAAAAAGCTTGTAAAAACTCAATTTGTTTTCTTTTTTCAGGTTAGAAAATGATACCTGACTGTAACATGCATACTTATTTGGGGTTTCTTGCATCAATCAACAAATTATTTCCTAATTTTACTTGATAATTTCATTGCTGAAATTGCAAAAATATAAATAAAATTCAAAAATACTATACCATTGAAACGTATTTATCTGTTATTTATCCTTATTTTTCTGCTTACATCAGGTTGTGGGAGATCTGTTAATTACTACGACGAACTGGAACAGCTATCGGGCGGAAAAACTTTTGCTGTGCCCACGGGCACTGTTGCTGATCAGTTTATACTGGACCGTTTTCCTGATGCACACATTACATATTACAACACCATTCTTGACTGCGCACTTGCCGTCAATGCCGGCATGGCAGATGCCACTGTTTATGATTTGCCTGTATTGAAAAACATTTCAGCACAGTACGAAAACCTTCATGTGCTCAATGAAATCCTGACACCCGACAGCCTGGGTTTTGCCGTGCACCCTGACAATTACCCCCTAAAGGAAGCCATTGATGCACTGCTGTCAGAGATCAGGGCTGATGGCACCTACAAGGAGATGCTTGACAGGTGGATCCCTGAAGAAGGTGAGCCCGGACCCATGCCCGATTTAAGCAATGATGGCACAGATGGGGTGCTCCGCTTTGGTACTGCAGCCGTTACCGTACCATTATCGTATGTATCACGTAACAATGAGATCACGGGCTTTGACATTGAACTGGCACGGCGCATCGCCAATAGTTTGAACAAAAGGCTGGAGATCATCAATATGGAATTCGGGGCCATGTTGCCGGCACTGATTGCCGGCAGGGCCGACATGGTTGGAGCAGGCATGTCAATCACAGAAGAAAGGGCAAAACGGGTTTTATTCTCAGACAGCTATTATGATGGAGGCATTGCCGTGCTGGTGAACAAAGCGCCGGGCACTGCTGCTGAAATCGAAGAGGGCATCATATCAAGCCTGGTTGATTTGCACGATAAGAAACTTGGTGTTTTGATGGGCTCCGTTTATGATGCCTACGCAGAGGAGCATTACCCAGCTGCTGGCAAGTACAGCTTCAACGCCGTGCCCGATATGTTGTTGTCGTTAAGTACAGGCCGTATTGATGCGGCTTTTGTTGGTGAGCCTTATGTCGCTTTGTTGCTGGCTGAAAACCCGCAGCTGGATGTCATTGACGGGAATCTGTTTTATGTCGATATCGCAGCAGGGTTCAACAAACAGA
>SKOK01000032.1 GCA_007120085.1 Bacteroidales bacterium
GGCGTTTATATGCTTCGCCTCGATCAAAATGATGCTTCTGTTGTGGAAAGGGTCATTGTAAGATAATTCCAAAACCTTTTTTCATAGTTTTACCGGCTTCGGGGCTTCAACCCGGAGCCGGTTTTTTTATGCTGTTTGTGATAATCATGCTCCTGTGTGACAAAATCTTTGGCATGGATGGTTTATGCATTCAACTGGGTAATGATGTCCCTGATCTTTTCTATGTTGCTGGCATACCAGTTGTAGTCTGATACTTCTCCGCAGCTGCTTAGGCTGATACCTGGTTTTGGATGCATAGGGCTGCTTACCAGCTCTTTCCCTGAAAAGTGAATCTCACTGACGCCAGTTTCCCGGATGATGCCTTTGACATTTTGTGTATTTATTCCGCCACCGGGCAAGATGATGATGCGATCACCGGCAGCTTTCACCAGCGATCGGATTGTGTCAATGCCTTCGGGTACGGTGTTTTTCCCTCCGGAGGTGAGTATGCGTCTCACTCCGCATTCTATAAGATCCTCCATTGCTTGCGGCAAGTCAGCGCATAAGTCAAATGCACGGTGAAACGTGACCGGCAAACCCGAGGCCGTTTGCACTAACTGCTTCAGAAAAACCTTGTCAGGGCTCCCTGCCGGGGTCAATGCACCTGTCACAACCCCGTCAATTCCTGTTTTCTTGCAAAATTCAATATCTCTGAGTATGATCTCCTTCTCGGCGTCATCATAAACAAAATCACCGATTCGTGGCCTTACCATTACAAAAACGGGAATGCTTACGTGATCCCTAACATAGGAAATAGTCCCTGCCGAAGGTGATAAGCCGCCCTCCGAGTAACCTGAACACAATTCAATCCGTCCTGCCCCTGCTGCACAGGCATTTCGTGCTGATGCTGGTGTGAACGCTGCAACCTCTGGAATCACATTGTGTTGATGCATTATATTGAAATAAACGAGTTCTTAATCCAGAAAAAAAACACCATTTTTGATACACCTGTCCTTGCCAAGTTACCCTTGGTTTATTTTCATCATGGACAAATATAATACGAAATGGTGAATTGTGGAAATCGATTTTTTCCAATACTCATCAAACGATGGAAGCTTCTATAATTGACGATATTTGTTCCTGTATTCAACGGGAGAAATGCCAATGCTCTTTTTGAACAAACGGCTGAAGTAAAAAGGGTCTTCATAACCAAGCTTATAGCTTAGCTCTTTAATACTAAGGTTTGTGAAACTAAGGTATTCGCGACTTTTCTGAATTTTCAGCTGGTTAAAATATTGAAGCGGAGAATAGCCTGTTCCTTTTTTAAACAGCGAATAAAAGTGTGATCCGGAATAATTGGTGTGTTCTGCAATTGAATCGATGGAGATCTTGTTGTCAAGATTGCTTTGCATGAACTTGATGGCTTCACCCACGACATCATTATTGTTATTGTCTCTTTTCTTTTCATGTTGTTCGTGAAATATAAAAGCAGAAAACAATTGCCAGAGGCGCATATTGGCGTATTCTAAATCATTAGTATCATAACCGTTTTTCAATACATCAATAATATTATCGAAAACCTTTGTTTTAGATGCCTCATAAGGAATGTCTTTAACAATGGGGAGGCTGTTCTCCGAATAGCGCTGAAAAATGTCTTTGGCGTTGGTGCCACTGAACAGCAACCAGTAGATGCTCCAGGGGTTTTTATTTATAGCCTGGTATTTATGTGGCGTCTCCGGGGGAATGATATAAAGAGAGTTGGGTGTAAGGGTTTCCTTGCGATTGTAGATGTTAATGCTTCCTGCACCGTCCACACAATATATAAGGATGTAATCATTGGACCCGGATTTTCGCTCACGTAAGTGATTTTTTGCCTTTGGGAAAAAACCAATTGCGGTCATATAAAGCGGAAGCGTCAAAGGATTCTTTTTCAGCTCCTTAATGGTCTTTTCCGGTAACTTTATCATTCGCTGTCCTATAAACCCTTCAGTCATTTTGTTTATTTATAAATATTCTGAGTGCAAATCAGATTGATAAGCCTCAAACTCTTGGTTCGTCTGATGTTGGTGTAATGAACGATCGCCAACAAAAGTAATGAAATAAAAATGCCTTGGTTTATGTGTTATAAATTCATAACAGCCATTGATCATATAATTGTCAGTATAAGTACATTTAAAAAACTAATAATCAGCATTATAAAAGACATGTGTTAAAAAAAAACAATATATGTTAAGGTTTTATAATGTTTGAATCCATAGATACTCCAGGGGTGTATCCTGAAATTTAAAGGGCTTTTCATAAAATAGAAATCAAATAATGAACCATATGATTATCTATGCAATAAGACCAAATCTCCATTAACTGTCTGCAGCGGAAAATATACTTTTGGGTTGCCTGAATTGGACCTTTTTTCATTGCCACGGATCCGGGCATCAAATACAACTTGACTTAACGCCTGGCAAACGGTCTAAGTGTTTCTTTTTAAAGGTGTTATCTTTACGGCTTGTTTTAAATGTTACAATATAACTATTGATTTTATGGTACAATTAAAGAGGGAGGTACGCGGAAGAAAATCATTTGAGATCATATTTATCAACAATCATTTTTACCTGATTTCTTAACTAAAAACAAAAAACTATGAAGAGAATTACTATGTTATTTAGCTTTGTTTTCATTAGCATACTCGCTTTTGGACAAAGCGTGAATTACAGTCCTGAAGAACTGGAAAAGTTACAGATGGAGAGAGAGCAAACAAGGGTAGAGGCAGTGCAGCCATCTTTGGATCGTGCGCCTTTTACCAGCTCGTCAATCCAGCCTGGAACTGTTCAAACAGGCTTCAGGAGTGGCGAAGTTGGCTATGCCTGGAATATTTTTGACAACGCTGCCGGTATCGGCACAGGACCTGTAACTGTCAACCTGGAAGATGGAACGCTTTCGCTTATCCAGGCTGTTAGTGGTGACTTGATCTGGATGGCGGCCGGCGACTTTGCCGACGACACCTGGTACGTTGTGAGCAACGAGGGAAATGCCGGAATTTACACTGTTGACCCAGCTACAGGGGACTATGAATTTGTAGGTTCAACCGGCCTCGGTTCAGCAACCGGTCTTGCTTATGATGTAACAAGCGGTATCATGTACCTTAGCCAGTTTGACGGCACCAACAGCCAGCTTTATGAAGTTGACCCGGCTACCGGAGCTATTTCCAGTGTTGGCATGATCACCGATGGTATCATAATAGGTATTGCCGCCGATGCCGACGGCAACATCTATGGAGCCAAGCTGAACGACAACAGCCTGTATGCCATTGATTCTGCCACCGGAGCCGGCACCCTGATAGGTGCACTTGGTGTAGAGATCAATTTTGCCCAGGACATTGGTTATGACAGGGACAATGGTATTCTTTATGGTACATTATACACAGCCACAGGCGGTTTTTACGAGATTGACACGGAAACCGGTGCTGCTGCCCTGATCCATAACTTTACTGCCGAGGTTGCCGGTTTTGGTGTTCCTTATACGATGGCCGACGATGCAGCTCCCGGCCCTGTGACTGATTTCACAGTTGATGCAGGGGCAATGGGTGCACTCGAAGCTCACCTGGCGTGGACAAACCCCGACCTGACATTTGATGGCGAACCACTCACAGAGCTTACCTCTGTAGTTGTTGAGCGCAACGGTGAGGTCATCCACACTGTTACCAATCCTGTAATTGGTGGTGAATTAACTTTTGTTGATGAAACCGTGCCAGAGGCTGGTGTTTACAACTACCGCGTATTTGGTATCAACGCTGCCGGTGAAGGCCCGAAAACATCAATCAGCATTTACGTCGGTGAAGACGTGCCTGCAGCTCCCGGTAACCTGATCCTGATGGCAGATGGTAACGACGGCCACGTAAGCTGGGACGCACCAACCGAAGGTTACAATGGTGGTTACATGAGTGGTGAAAACCTCACTTACACCGTCGTGCGCATGCCTGGTGAAGTTACCGTTGCAGAAGACATCGAAGCTACAGAATTCCTCGATACAACCGTACCAGGAATTGGAAACTATTTCTATACAGTAACAGCTGCCAACCACATTGGCGTAGGTGGTACTGCCGCTTCAAACGTAGAATTGCTGGCTGCCGAAGGCATCCTGATGTACGAAGTGTTTGACTATCCTGCAGGTGAACTGCCTCCGGGCTGGGTCATTGATGGCGTACCACATGCCTGGGCTGTATTCAACTCTTCCAATGCCGGTGGCGAAGCCCCCGAGCTGCGCCTCA
>SKOK01000314.1 GCA_007120085.1 Bacteroidales bacterium
CTTTTGTTGCTGAAGTCGAACACAAATTCGGTGTTCAGCAGGGGCTTCAGGTCGGTGAAGCGCCAGTTCTCGAGCTGTGGGGTGGGGAAGCCGTTTTTGCGGAAGCGTGACAGCGCGTGCTGCCTGATCCTGTTCACCATCGGCGTAGCGGTGCCGCGAATGGCCTCCTGCTGCTTTTCAAAGAGGTCAAGCAGCTTGTCTTTTATTAGGGTTGTGTGTGTCGTGTCCATTTTTTCGCTTGCTTCAGGTTTGTAAACCAATGCTGTGTGCCGTGTTTAGGGGATAATCGATTATGCCGGCCGTCAGGCAGTTTCCTTTTTTACCCAGTCGTAACCTTTCTCTTCGAGCTCGAACGCCAGGCTTTTATCTCCGCTTTTGATGATGCGGCCGTCGTAAAGCACATGCACAAAGTCTGGCACGATATAGTCGAGAAGCCGCTGGTAATGAGTGATCACCACGGTGGCGTTGTCTTTTCGCCTGAGCTTGTTCACCCCGTTGGCTACCACCTTCAGGGCGTCGATGTCGAGGCCTGAATCCGTTTCGTCGAGGATGGCCAGGCGGGGTTCGAGCATCGCCATCTGGAAGATCTCGTTCTTTTTCTTTTCTCCGCCCGAGAAGCCTTCGTTGACAGATCGGTTGGTGAGCTTCGACTGTATGTCTACCATCTTTTTTCTTTCCTCCATCAACTTCAGGAACTCTGCACCGGTTAACGGGTCGAGGCCCAGGTATTTGCGTTTTTCATTGATGGCGGTGCGCATGAAGTTGGCGATGCTCACGCCGGGGATCTCCACGGGGTACTGAAAGCCCAGGAAGATGCCTTCCCTGGCA
Organism: Bacteroidales bacterium; assembly: GCA_007120085.1. GTDB lineage: Bacteria > Bacteroidota > Bacteroidia > Bacteroidales > UBA7960 > PUPG01. The sequence goes on from SKOK01000314.1 coordinate 829, forward strand.
CGTGATTCGGCGGGCAGGTCAAAGAGGTTTTTGCCCATATAGGTGATCTCACCCTCATCAACATCGAAGGTTTCACGTCCGGCAATGACGGAGGCCAGGGTGCTCTTCCCTGAGCCGTTTGGTCCCATGATGGCGTGTATCTCGCCGGCATTCACATCCAGGCTCAAGCCCTTGATGATGGGTTTGCCGTGTATCGAAACTGAAAGATTTTTTATGCTTAACATCAGCTTTCTTTTTATGGTTGATTATTGCTTTTTACGATTTGGTGTTGCATCAAAATATTTCTTGAAAGTGCTATCCGACGCTTCCCTCAAGACTAATTGACAAGAGCTTTTGTGCTTCGACGGCAAACTCCATTGGCAGTTTCGACAACACCTCCTTGGCGTATCCGTTGACGATCAGCCCGATGGCGCCTTCCATGTCGATGCCTCTTTGCAGGCAGTAAAACAGCTGGTCTTCAGAAATCTTGCTGGTTGTGGCTTCGTGCTCCACGATGGATGATTTGTTGCCTACATCGAGGTATGGGAAGGTGTGGGCGCCGCACTGGTCACCGAGCAGCAGTGAGTCGCACTGTGAGAAGTTGCGGGCGTTTTCGGCGTTGCGGCTGGTCTTCACCAGTCCGCGGTAGCTGTTGTTGCTGCGCCCGGCTGATATCCCCTTGCTGATGATGGTGCTCCTGGTGTTTTTGCCCAGGTGTATCATCTTTGTGCCGGTGTCGGCCTGTTGTTTGTTGTTGGTAACAGCCACCGAGTAGAACTCGCCGGTGCTGTTGTCACCTTTCAACACCAGGCTGGGGTATTTCCATGTAACGGCTGAGCCGGTCTCAACCTGCGTCCACGATATCTTGGCATTTTCGCCTTCGCAGATGCCTCTTTTGGTCACGAAGTTATATACGCCGCCTTTGCCTTCCTTGTCGCCCGGCCACCAGTTCTGCACGGTAGAGTATTTCACTTCTGCATCCTTGTGTGCGATGATCTCCACGATGGCAGCATGCAGCTGGTGTTCATCCCTGACGGGCGCCGTGCAGCCTTCCATATAGCTTACATAGCTGCCCTCCTCGGCCACGATGAGGGTGCGTTCAAACTGCCCGGTGTTGGCCGCGTTGATGCGGAAGTAGGTTGACAGCTCCAGCGGACACCTGACCCCCTTGGGGATGTAGGCGAATGAGCCGTCACTGAAGACGGCAGAGTTCAGTGCGGCGAAAAAGTTGTCGCGGTAGGGCACAACGCTGCCCATGTATTTCTTTATCAGCTCCGGATGCTTTTGCAGCGCCTCACTGAAGGAACAAAAGATCACCCCTTGCTCTTCAAGTGTTTTTTTGAAGGTTGAACCCACGGAAACACTGTCCATCACGGCATCTACAGCCACTCCGGCGAGGGCTTTTTGCTCATTGAGCGGGATGCCCAGCTTCTCAAAGGTTTCCAGAAGCTCCGGATCAACCTCATCCAGGCTGTCGTGCTTTGCCCTCTTGAGCGGTGCCGAGTAGTAGATCAGCTCCTGGTATTTGATGCGCGGATATTTCACATGCGCCCACTCAGGCTCTTTCAGCGTTTGCCAGTGCCTGAAGGCCTTTAACCGGAACTCCAGCATAAACTCCGGCTCGTTCTTTTTGGCCGAAATAAAGCGTATGGTGTCCTCAGTCAGACCCGGAGGTGCCTGGTCCATCTCAATATCGGTGTAAAAACCGTATTTATACTCCGAACCGGTTACCTCTTCAAGTATTTTGTTGCTTTCGTTTTCCATTTACTAATGCTTTAAATATCTGTAAACCCCCGCGGGTAAATGGATGCAAATCTTATTTGGATTAAATTTAAATTGCAGTGCAAAGATATGAAACCTTGCTTTCTTATTTAATATAAGCCCACAAAATGTTAACAAGCCGGATGGCATTATGTTTAAGGTATCAGCAGGGAAGTATCGCCAACCATTTCAAGGCCGGCATTGATGCCTGTTCCGGAAAAGATGACTTCGTTTTTTTTGTTGGTAAGTGTAATGTTGATCCTGGAGTCGATGCATTCATGTATAACTCTGTCCATCTGGCCTTGAACAGGCGCCTTCAGTGCGCCTTTTTCCGTGCCGGACATCTTTCTTTGTTCGCCGCTGATTTTGACTGCGAAAGCATTGGTTTTTATCTCAATGCCCACATTGTTGCCGCTCCTGTGGAGTTCGCTGATCTTCGCACCGGTATAGGTAGCGAAGTGATACTGTTGACCTTTGTGAAGAAAAAACCCCAGGAAGCCTGTGAAGGTTTTCCCGATCCAGGGTATTCGGGCTACAGAAAGCATAAAGGAGGTATTTTCCTGCTGAAAGTGGTTAGACTGCATCCATATCCAGCTTTGAGGCATGGAGGAGCCCCAGTCTTTTTCAATGTATCCCTTGCCCTGGTTGAAGTTGACCTGCTGGCCGTTGATGGTCACTGCTCCACGGATGTGATGGTTAAGGCTGACCACGCCGTGGTAACATTCCATAAAAGGCACGTAGCGGTACCAGCCCATGATCCCCGGTCTTTTCAGTGTGGCGGGATACGAAACCTGTTGGTCAAAGTTCAGTTCGCCTGTGATGTGGTCTGTTTCTGACTTGAGGTCGACTTTCAGCTGGTTGGCTGAGAAAAAGTTGTTTCCTATTTTGGCGGCAAAGGTGTTTTTTGAAAAGGAAAATTCTTCGGCCGGGTATCTGAAGTACCAGGTTTTTCCGGTTTTTCCGTTGATCACCTGAACAAATGCGTGGTGGTCGCCATCGGTAAGAGAAATGCCGGGGATGAAGGAAATGGTGTTTTCTCCTTTTGCACAGACGTTCTTCAAATACCAGCCTTCGAAGTAGTTTTTGCGTTTCCGGTTGCCTTGAAAGCGATCGGGTAGCCATACTTTCTTCAGGTCGTAGATGCCTGGAAATAATCCGGGTTGAATAGGGTGCATATACTTACATGCGATTATTCGTCATCATCATCTTTGTTGACAAGCAGCTTGAAGCCTTTTCCGTGAATATTGATCAGTTCCACCTCCGGGTCGTCCTTCAGGTACTTCCGCAACTTGGCGATATATACATCCATGCTTCTGGCATTGAAGTAGTTATCGTCAAGCCATATTTTTGTCAGGGCTTCCGATCTTTCGAGGATGTAGTTGGTTCTGTCGCAAAGCATTTTCAGGAGTTGGGCTTCCTTAGAGGTTAGCTTCTGTTCTTCCTCATTAATTTTCAGGATCTGCCGTGCATAATCAAAACTATAATTCCCGATTTTGAAGAATGTTTTGTCGGAGTCTCCGGGTTTTTCGAAATAGGTGCGGCGGTGTATGGCGGTGATGCGCAGCAGCAGCTCCTCCATGCTGAAGGGCTTGGTCATGTAGTCATCAGCGCCTATTTTTAATCCTTCCAGGATGTCTTCCTGCATGTTTTTGGCGGTTAGAAACAGTA
>SKOK01000227.1 GCA_007120085.1 Bacteroidales bacterium
AGCAACCTGGTCGCCAAGGCATAAAGCCTGGGCCTTTTGTGTTTAAAAAACACATGAAACCTAAATCCGAATATTAAGCTTTCAATAATGTCCAAGTGGTTGTATTTATATAAATTCAATAACGCTAGAATGTTTTTCAGATACTCCTTGCGATATTCAACCAAATGATCCACCCCTGCCAGCTGTTTATACCTTTTCAGCGCAAGGTTAAATGACCTTATAAAGACTGTATCATAATGACTTTTTTCCATTTCATGGGTGTTAATGAAAACAAGGCTTAAATCAAGGAATTTGATGATTGAGTCAAAATGTGCTTTGGTCGTGAAGGCAGAAGCGGAGCCGGGGCGCTTTCTGTAATAATAATAGGTGTTTGCAACCAATGCAACAGATCGTGCGAAATAACACACCCTGAGCAAAAACACGTTGTCTTCGGCGGTCTGGATATCCGGATAATGGATGTCGTTTTTAACTAGCAATTCCTTTCTGTAAATGGCGGTTGTGTGTTGATAAGTGAAAGTCAAAAAAACAGGAACATTTCGCTTAATCCTGTTTCTAATTTTTTTATTGCTTCTTTTCTCTTTATAGCGTGCTTTGTTCTGTTCCAGAATGATTATGCGCCCTGCTTTGGCGATATCTGCCTTGTCTTGATTGGCAGCCCCATACAAGTTTTCAAAAAAAGCAAGATCAACCCAGTCATCGGGGTCAACGAAACCGATGTACGCTCCCCGGGCCATCCGGATTCCAAGGTTTCGGCACGCAGACACTCCGGCTTTTTGATCATTATCAATGAAAACAATTCGCTTGTCTTTTTCTGAGTACTCGTTACAAATGATCCCACTATTGTCCTGACTGCCATCATTGATCAGGATGATCTCAATGTCTTTGAGTGTTTGATTCACCAATGTGTCCAGGCATTGCCTGATATAGGGCGCGACATTGTAAACGGGCACAATAACGGAAACTTTTGTGTTCATTATCTTAGTTTGAGTTGGTGGTGATAACCATTGAGCAAATGAGCAACGGGTTTGAAATAATCGTGTATTGTATCACCTCCGGGGTCTTTTATTGAGTGACAAAAGAAAAGGCCTGTAATACAATTCAAACCAAATGCCTGCAAAAACAATGTGCATCCCTGATCGGCTTATTCTGAATCGGCTGAGGCCGGGGTAAATTTTTGAACGGTTGCTCGCCAGAACCCTATGCAAACCTCGCAAACAGATCGTTGCGCGGGCGGTATCTTCGATTGATAAATAGTAACGATACATGTTGATTTTCGCATTTATTGAGCCAAAAAGTTTGGCTTCAGGTGTTTTTGTTGTCCATACTCCACCCGGATGGTGGACATATACTGATGGCATAATATCAGAGAGGTATTTAGCCTTTCCGTAAGTTCCCAGCACTGACGTCATTGAACTGTCTCCGTAATAATTGCTGAGCTCATCAATGCTTTTCCCAATGAATATGTTTTTTAACAACTTGGTTAAAACCCTTATGGTGCCAGGATCTGCGACCAGCTCATCGGCAGAATAATCCCGGGGCCTTCTCGGATACAAGGGTTTTAACAATACCCCATTTTTTTTTATCTTGTATGCATGAAAACAGAGGGAATAGCCTGGGTTTGTTTCCAAAAAATCAACTTGTTTTTGTAGCTTTAGGGGGTCGGTCCAATAATCATCCCCATCACAAATGGCTACATACTTGGCCCGACATGCCATCAAGCACCTTATGCGATTTGCTTTCTGCCCTACGTTGCGGTCTGCGGTGATCACCCGGATGAGCTCCGGATGCTTCTTTGCGTATTCCATCACCACGTCTCTTGTTCCATCAGTGCTGAAATCCTCACCAATGATTAACTCGAAAGGGAACGTTGTTTTTTGCATCAACACACCCTCCAGGCAGTCTGTAATGTAATCTCGGTGCTGATAGGTAGCAACATAAACGCTCACCAATGGCTTTGGAACCTTCTTGACCACATTGTTCGGTACCTCATAAGATTCGTTGATACGCTTTGTTAGTTCATCTTTTGGTGTAGCCATTATAACTGGTGTTAGATGTATGTTGGATTGCTTGCTTCAGTATCAATTTCACTTGGCGGTGTCCTGATGTGCTGAGGCATGTCGTTTATGGCGGGGCTAGATGGTTGTCATGGTTCTCAAAGATTTTTGAAGATATGGTAAGGGGACATCGTTCTTATGCTTCAGAATGACTAACGTCGGTATGCATTTGTTTTTTGGGCATGTCAGTGAGAAACTTACTACCCCATCACCAAAGGGCCAGTCTAATAGTGACAAACAAACGTTAACTTCCATGCAGTATGTGTAGGATTGGCACAAATTACAGCGTGGTTGGGTATTCTTAAACCGTCGCTAATGGTGTAACCGGTGAACCCACCGCCCCTGTCAGCCGCAATGGCGGTGCGGTCAATAAAAACCGATTGCGGCTGTTTTCACGAAGATATTGTGCGAGATCGGACAACAACCAGAGTTCACCCAAGGGTATGCCCAGCTTAAACAGGCAGTGTTCGTGCAATGGAAGGTTGCTACCGGTATATCCTTCCGGCAGTGCCTTTCCCACGGCTTCCACGGCCAGGTTGTCGGATGCAATGGCTGCTACTCCACTATCGGTAATCCACTGCAGCAGTTTTTCATCCCAGCCGTCCAAAACGGCACAGGCATCCTTGACGGATCGATCGGGCCTGCCCCGCATACGCATGATCATCCGGTCGAGCCCTGTCCACACACAAAGAATATCGCCTTCTTCAACAACTACCTTGTCTTTTTCCATGATCCGCATCAGGTCATCATAGCCCACCTCTTTGCGCGGGAACTCTCCGTAAGTACTGAACAGGTCAACCAGCACACCCCGCCCCTGGATACCGTGAGCTGCCATGTTTTCTATGCCAAGCGCCTTAGCAGCAGAGGTGTTGTCTTCATTCAGCAACACGTCTTCACCGGCACGAAAGCCGTTGTAATAAACAGGCTGTTGCTTGCCGTCGCCCATAACATCGAACATGGCACCGCGATGTGCCAGGCTGTCCCATTGTGTGGAGTATTGATTGGCGAGGGTGACCTGGTCATCGGAGGCGATGTCGGTTTGACTGGGGTTCAATTTGTTCCATTGGTAGTTGAAGTAGGCTTCGTTATTGCGGATTACCGGCGTTAAAACCGGTGGCCTCCGGACTTTGTTGATCACCTGGCCGCCGGGGTAGTCCAGGGACAGGCTCAGGCAGAAGGTTTTTCCTGTTTTTACTTCGGCAATGCCCTTTAATACGTTTTCCGGAGTGGTTAAATTGAGTCTCCCCAATTGATCATCATCTCCCCAATCTCCCCAATTGGAGCCATTGGGTCGAATTTTCCATCTTTTGGACATGGACTTGATGTTGGTTTGTTTGGTTTCTCGCAGATTACCGCTGATTTTATTCGAAAAATTTCGCAGATTTGAAAAATCAGCGTTCATCTGCGTTTATATCAGCGCAGAACAGCAAGAAATAAAGACGCGCAATCACAACTGAGTGCTGACTTTTTCCAGTACTTTGTCAACCATTTCCCCTGCCGAACCAGTATAATTAACCGGATCCAGCAGTGCGTCAAGTTCGGTTTCCGTCAGATGCTTCATAATCTCATCATCGGAACGTATTGCCTCACGAAGGCTGATCTTTGAATCGTACGCTTTACCGGTGGCAGCATAGACCAGTTGGTGCGCTTTGCTTTTTCCCACTTTGGGTGCCAGACCCATCATTACAGCTTCCGACATGATGAGTCCACCCTGAAGATCAAGATTCTTGCGCATGTTTTCCTTATCCACCCTCAGGTTTTCGAGGATATAGCATGCGTGGTGTAATGCGCCGGACAGGTACAGAAACGCATCGGGGATAATGGTCCACTCCAGGTGCATCTGTCCCATGACGCCGCGTTCGTGTTCCTGGATCATGGCGGTCATTTGTGAGGAGGCCAGTTCACGCAGGCGGTGGGCATTGGCGATGATGGGTTCGCAGGCAATGGGGTTGCGTTTTTGGGGCAAGGTGGTGCTGGCGCCGCGGCTGGTTTCGAAGGGTTCGCTGAGCTCGCCGATCTCGGAGCGCATCAGGGTGGCCACTTCGTTCGCGATCTTGGCGAGCGTGGCGCCGACCATGGCCCAGAGACTCACCAGCTCGGCCCAGCCGTCCCGCGCAGTGTGCCAGGTGATCGCAGGCGTCCCGAGACCCAACTCCGCCATCATTTCCCGTTGCACGTCGA
>SKOK01000156.1 GCA_007120085.1 Bacteroidales bacterium
GTTGTAAAAAAACTGGATTGCCGACATGATCACGGCCAGCATAAGCACAATCCAGCTGATGGTTACGGCAGGGCTTTTGAAAGCATGAGTTTTTATTATGTTTGTTTTCAGCTTCATAAAGAAAGCGAGAGGAGGCAGAGTTCAAAAAAAGAATTATTAATTTGACCCGACCTGATTATGTTTACACTAAGTGTAAATCAATTTCAGGTCGAGACCATGTTTTTTTCAAAACCAAGAATGATTTCAGCGTTTCGATCAAGTTCATCTTCAGCATAAACAATGCAAGTCGGGATGCCTATGGACCGTGCCCGGGATACAAGTGTTTCAAACTGATTCATGTGACGTTCTGCCATTAGGCATAATTCGCTGTCAGACAACCCCTTTTGGTAGCTTACCATTTTTCCACTGTTTTGAGCTCTTTCCCTGATGCGTTTTACAACGGTAGAAGGATCCTTTGGCGTCAGGTAAACCAGCGCCCTGCCTGCCATTATTGCTTTAAACTCGTCTCCCGGCAATGCATTTAGTTCTTTAGAAAAGTTATGACAAATCCCTTCATCAAACAGAAAACCCTTGTCAGACAACCCGTTGTGCAAACGGAGATCATAAATCATCACCTGGGCAAGATATCTCATCAGTTTTGTTTTATGAAAACCATCCAAATTAAGGCCATCAAGCCTCAAAAGCCTGTCAAAAAGAATTTTCCAGTGCAAGCTTCCACTTAACTTACCTTCCCGGTCTTTTAAATTCAGAGAGGACAGGTTTTCCCGGTAATACCATTCGGCGGCAGTGTGGTTCTTTATCCTTTCAAACAGTGTTGTTTTACCAACACCGGTCGGACCAATGAATTCTATTACAAATACAAGGGTTTTAGAGGGGGTGTCGTCATCATTTTTAACAAACGCAACCGACTTTGCTTTTTTACCAGGAATCTTTATAAGCCTGTAGCCAAGTTTTTTTAAAAGGGAATGAATGGTTCTTTTAAGCAGTCTCATGGGGTTTCCATATAACTTGATCATTTTGACCGGGAAAGAATTCTTTGTTTCACCGTCACTTTCAGCGATTCAGACATACGTTCCCCTGGCTAATTCAACGCCTTTTTTCCACTGTCTGAAAGGGCTCCCTGAATTTGTTTTGTTGGTAATAAAATGAGCGACCTTTGCGTGGTTCGCATATTGCTTTAATATTTCTTCACTGTTGTCGCTGCTGCAGTCATCAAGCAATATTAGCTCGAAATCCTGAACGGTTTGATTGAAAATACTATCAAGGCGTTGTACTAAAAATCTGGAGTGATTATAGTTCGGAACTATGACAGAAACTTTTGGTGTCAATTGTTTCATGCGGAGCATTTATTTTTTTTAAGAAGGAGGGCTTGCTTCCGGGTTATGGGCTTATTCTTCTGTATGATGCCGAGCCAATATAGGTCCAAATCAGTTTACAGGGCGGGCATCAGGCTGTTGCCAGCGAAGCCTGTGTGGCCGGTGATCAGAATGGTTGGCGATATTGTTGCCGCAGGCAGAATCAAAATCACTGACAGTTAATCCGTTGATTGCATGAACCCGGTTTCATGCAATCGCTCTAGTTTGTTGATGTGGATTGGGTTTATTGGAAGAGGACAGTTCAAATACCATACGTTTACCTCATTCATTTTCGCCAATACCTGGGTTTGCCGTATTTTTTTATGCCATGCAAGGTGTATACAAGACAGAAATAGGCGCTTTTCAGAAACGACAGTTTTTCAACCTGATAATATACTTGCCAAAGGTATTTGAGTGTCCGCAACTTGTTGCTTGAAATGGAGTTATGCCTGAGCCTGTAATAACCGAGTGGTTCATTGCAGCAATATGCATAATCTACTTTTTTTAGGAGTTGCAACCACAGCGCATAGTCTTCTTTATTCCAGAGTGGCAGCATATACACCTTACCCGTGATGCTGGTATCGTACACGGCGGTTAAGCACCCAATGTCGCATGTGCGCAGCAAATCTCTGTAGTTCACTTTGTTCCTGGGAAGGACCGTGTCAATAAGATCGCCCCCTTCGCTAACGATGTGATAGGGGGCATAGGTAAATGCATAACCGTTTGCAAGCATGAATTCAATCTGCTTGTCCAGTTTGTCGGGGGTCCATATATCATCGCTGTCGCAAAACGCGATGAACCGGCCTTTCGCATTTTTAACCGAGTTGTTTCTTGCCCCTGCCGGGCCAAGATTTTTATGCAGCCGGAACAGCCTGATCCGGTCGTCTTTTTGCATGTACTCTTCAACAATGCGGCAGGTATCGTCGGTCGATGCATCATCGGTGATCAGCAATTCCCATTCTTTATGGGTTTGTTTCAGAATGGCCTCAAGGGTTTCCCTGATATAATGTGCTGCGTTATGCGCAGGTGTGATGATGGATACGTTCATGACGGATAATTAAGGCAAAAGTGCCGCAGACATGTTCATGCGCCAACGTATGTTGGTGCTTCTTAACGACACCATGAATCTGGCATGTTCCCGGGATGAAATACCCTGGCCAAATGAGGGTCATAATATGTTGCACAATATCGGAACACATAGTTGATTCGAAGCTGTTTACGTTAGTTCTGGTTTTCTGAGGTTTTGGAGCTGTTGCAGTGCGCCATGGTATGTTGCGCCAAGCTGTACAGGAATTGACTCCACTTCAAGAATTAATGCAATGGCCAGCCGGTGGTTGCCGTTTCCACCGAAAAACAACTCACCGTTTGGCCCGATATGTATGAGTATGCCTCCTTCCTCGCGAAACGCGTTTTTGCTGAGCTCATTCTTTGGCTTTAATCTCCTTGCTTTGGAAACCGTATTGAATAAACTGTCCAGTGCCCGGTATCGCTCAACCACGTCCGATTCGGATTTGCAGCCATCATATGATCCGTATTGCCCGATCAACAGAAGCAGTTCATCAACAATGCCGGTCTCTTTCCAGGATTTGCCATAAACCCAGTGATCGAAGCATTTTTTGATGATGTTGTCTTCCTTTACAGGGATGCAGTTGTCGAAGAGTTTTTTTTGCCTTAGGATTTTGCCTGAAGTAGATGTTTGCGAACCCAAACGGACAGATTTATTGATTTCAAGGGGATTGACCCACAATCGTTCGGCATATAGAGGCGCATGCTCTTTGTAAACAAGGATGTTCAGCTTTTCCCGCGCTAACGGAACAATTCTTTTCAGGCCTGCGTGCCGAAAGGCGTTTTTAAGATACAAACGATAGTCCACCTGAAATTTGGAGTTAGCGATTTGCCCTGAGCCAGAATACGGCTTTTGATCCCAGCAAGGAAACCATTGCGCCGGCAAGATATTTTATTTTTTTAAATTTCACGAAACCATTCCAAAACAACTTCGAGGCCAGGAAATTTTTTTTGCCCAAAAGCGCAATGCGGATAAGCCTGTTCTGCTTTCTCATTTCGAACCGGCTTCTTTCTTTTTTGGTTAACCCTGCAAAAGCATCGGCATATTTCTGTTCTATTGCCGACAAGGCTTTCAGCCCGGCTTCTTCGGAGCCGGTAATGGATTTTGCCTTTGTAATGTGATGATATTTTGTGAGCGGTTTCTCCAGCAGGAAAAACCGCTGGTTGTTTTTTGCCAGCCGAAGCCACAATTCATAATCCTGCAGAGCAGGCAGTTGTTCGTCAAACATCCCCACACTGAGCAGTGCGCTTTTTCTGACAACAACCATCGGTGTGCCCCCAATGTGGTTTTTTATAAGAAGCTGACGGAAGATGTCTTCCTGATGTCCAAAACACTTCGGCTTGCTAATGTACGAGAGCCCTTCGTTAACCATGAAGATGTGCGCCGGGTGGTAGATCACATCCACAGGAGCACCTTTTTCATTAATGGCTTGCGAAACCACCTTGATTTTCTCCGGAAAGAACTCATCGTCATCATCCAGAAAGGCGATCCACTCGCCTGTCGCCTCCTTGATGCCTCGGTTTCGGGCATTGTTTGCGCCTTTCGGTGAATCGTTTCGAAGCAGTTTTGTGGATAATCCAGCCGGACAACCGGCAAATACCTCCTCCGAAACGGGTGGGGTGGAGCCGTCATCCACCACGATCAGCTCTTTGGGCAGCAGGGTTTGGTTAAAGACACTGTTTACCGCTGCTGCCAGGCCTCCGGGACGGTTGTGGGTGGGGATGATGA
>SKOK01000129.1 GCA_007120085.1 Bacteroidales bacterium
CAAACAGGCATCCCCATAGCTAAGGAAACGGTAATTATTTGCAAGGGCGTGGTTGTAAATGTCTTTCCAGTTGGGGCCTGCAAATGCCGCAACAAGCAGCAGCAATGTGCTTCCTGGCAGGTGAAAGTTAGTAACCAATACATCAGTCAGCTGAAATTGATAGCCTGGCACAATGATCATTGCCGTGTTTCCCTTCAGGTAATCCATATTTCTTTTTCGAGCCCATTCCTGCAGTGCTTTTAAGGCTGTTGCAGGATCAGGCAGTGTTTCCTTCCATTCATATGGCGCCCATTGCGACAAATAGAACATTTCGCCGGACGGTTCATCCCCTGCCAGCAGTCTTGCGCCAAGCCAGTAAAGGCTCTCCAGGGTACGCATGCTGGTGGTGCCAACACATACAATTTCTTTCCTGTGCTGGTGCTTGTTTCCAGCCGCTAAGTGCTGAATGATGCTTTGCAGCAGCTGAGTGCTTATGCGAAACTCCTCCTGGTGCATCGTGTGACCATCAATGGTTTGACTGGTCACAGGTTTAAAGGTTCCGGCGCCCACATGCAGCGTGAGAAATGCTGTTTCTACTCCTTTCAGAGCGTTTTTTTCCATCATGGCAGGCGTAAAATGAAGTCCGGCAGTTGGGGCAGCAACCGATCCCTGGTTGCGGGCAAACACGCACTGGTAAGCTTGTTTGTCGCCGGTTTCAGCAGGGCGTGCAATGTAGGGAGGCAAGGGTGTTTTGCCAACCGCTTCAAGTATTTCTCCAAAACTCAGCTGCTTTGGTTCCCAATCAAACCTTATGACGTATCCGTCACCTGATTGCTCTTCCATATGGGCTTTCAAACAAAAAGAATGGTCGGGGTGCTGTATCACCAGGGCATCCGATTTCCATTTTTTGGCATTGCCTACCAGTGCCAGCCAGCTTACTGAAGCGGTTTGCGCCAAAGCCCGCTCCACATCCGGGTGCGGTTTCAGCGGATTAAGGCAGAAAATTTCGATGCGTGCCCCAGTGGTTTTAAAAAATTCGAGCCGGGCCTGCACCACACGCGTGTCATTTAATAGCATCAGTGATCCTTCAGAGAGGTACCCATCCAGCTTGTTAAATACCGAATCCTCAATAATTCCATCTTTATAAACCAGCAGCTTCGACTGATCGCGGTGCTTTAGTGGATAGGCAGCAATGCGATGCCCGGGCAGTTCATAAGTATAATCCTTCATGAATACCTGCTGCGTGTGGCTAAAATCCCGCTCCATGTTCATGTAATTTATGCAGTCAGACTTGCGATTGTATTTATATTCGCTGCATTCATCAAATCCTTCCCTTCAGGGGTTAACAAGCTGGCAATGCGTGCTTCGTAGTATTTGTGAATCGCGGGGCGAACCATCTTCATTGTGCTGTTGATCAAGCCATTAGATTCTGAGAAAGGTTCGGCAATAAACGCAGTGGCAGCAGGGAGCCACCTTGGCGGAAACATTCCACCAAATTCTCCTTCCGGCAGATACTTGTCGATTTCTGACTTCAGCTTCCTGAGAGCAGCTTCCTGGCCCTTTTCACTGGTAGCGGAAAGCCCCAGGTGTGATAAATATGCAAGGACTGCGGACTTATTGATCACTATCAGTGCAACCGTGTATGGCGATTGGTTGTTGTAAAGCATGACCTGGTCAAAATAAGCTGATTTTTCCATCATTGCTTCCTCGATCCCCTCAGGGCTGTATTTCTCGCCATCGCTGCCGATCAGCAGGCTTTTGGTGCGGCCCAGCACATAAAGGTAGCCTTCCTTATCAAGATAACCGAGGTCACCGGTATATAACCAGCCATCTTTGAGCACCTCCGCAGTGGCTTCCTCATTTTTCCAATAACCTACCATCACATTTTCGCCACGCACCACGATCTCCCCCTGCTCGCCAATGGGTTTTTCCTGCCCATCCTCGCTGCAAATTTTAAGGTCGAGCCGGGGCACAATCTTTCCTGATGAACCCATTTTATGAAAGTGGGGTGTGTTTGAAGATATCACAGGAGAGGCCTCTGTAAGGCCATATCCCTGGTACATTGGCATGCCTATAGCATAGAAAAAACGCTGTAACTCTATGTCAAGCAAAGCACCGCCACCCACAAAAAACTGCAGGCGGCCACCAAAACCAGCACGCACTTTTCTGAATAAGGTCTTATCAAACAAGTTGTATAAAGGTTTCAAAAAACGGCGAAAACCCTTCGCTTTGTCATTGCCTTGCCGGTTATAGGCATAGGCAACACGCAAACCAAGCCGAAACAGCATCAGGGCAACAGCACCTTTCGACTTTACACCGTTTTCAATGTTCTTCCTGAAGCTTTTTGCGAGTGCAGGCACACTTAACAGGAAGTGAGGGCGCACCTCATTGATGCATATCGGGATGTTGCGCAAAGTCTCATTAAGTGTCTTGCCAACCTTTAGCGAGGCCAGGCTGGCACCGTTGCGTATCAGGGCATAAATTCCGACGGTATGGGCAAAAGAATGATCCCATGGCAAGATATGCAAAGAGGTGTACTCAGGCGGCACGTCAAAAATCAGGGAGGCTTGTTCTACATTGTGCAGGTAATTTTGATGCGACAGGATAATCCCTTTTGGATCCGCAGTAGTGCCCGATGTGTAGCATATATTGGCATAATCATCAGGTTGCAACGAATCCTTAACAGATTCAAGCTTTCCGGCAAGCTGATCGAGAGATTTATCGCCCAGCACACGCAATGCCTTTATATCAATGACTTGAAACTTGTGTTTTGCTCGTGCTCTATCAGCAAGCTGATCCAAAGTGTCAAGCACGATCACAAACTCTACTTCCTCCAGATCAGCTGCCAGGCTAAATACTTTGTGCTGGTGGTTTTGCGAAACGATAATGCCTTTGCAGCCCGCATGATTCAGACGAAACAACAGGTCGGCTGGCTCATCTATCTTTACTGACAAGGGTACGCAGACGGCGCCGCAAAACAGGATGGCCAGCTCGCTGATGACCCAGTCGTTGCGTCCTTCCGAAATTAGTGCCACACGGTCACCCTTCACCAGTCCAAGTTTTAAGAGCCCCAGGCTTGTGCGGCGCACCTCTTTGTCGCAATCGCCATAAGTCATCCCTTCGTATTTGTCATGTTTCTTTTCCCAAAGAAGCACGTTCTCTGTGAAGCGGTTCACACTCGCCTCAAAGAGCTCAGGTAAGGTTTTGTTTTTCACAGCATCGTGATTACGGGTTTATGGTTACGGGTTTCTAATTTCTAATTTCTAATTTCTAATTTCTAATTTCTAATTTCTGATTTCTGATTTCTGATTTCTGATTTCTGATTTCTGATTTCTGATTGGTGTCGTTTTTCCCTGGAAGCGTGGTTGTATTGGCCGGGCTTGACCGGCCAGAATAAACTCCCCGGGGTCGCCTGTAGTGACAGCACTTGGGCTGTCATCGATAAAGGTCATTACGACTCTCATGGGGGCTTTAGCCCCAAAATAAAAGCCTGTTTTACATTTTGCACATCTGCACATTTGCACATCTGCAATTACCCCGCCGAAATTTTCTCTTCCACCATTTTGATGATCTCTGCTTCTTTTTTAATAGCAGCAGTTTCAATTTCAAGACCTTGTTTATAGATATCTTCAAAAAACGCTTTATCTTCCAGGCCTTCGGCATTAATTTTCACATTCATGAAGGCGCCGATCACGGCTGTGCGGGCACACAGGGCACCTACTCCGGCATCAGTTACTGAATTGGGGTTACCCTTTTCAACCATTTGTTCAAGCACTTCCATTGATTCATAAGCCTTTTGCATCACCCGGAAGGGTATCTGGATGGCATATTTCGTAGCATCCTCGATGGCTTGCTTCCGCGCTTTCTTCTCTTCATCTGATTTTTTGGGAAGACCAAATGCCTCCATGATCTTATTGAAGGAGCGGGTGTCTTCATCAACGAGATAAAGCAGCTCATTTTTGATTGCCTGCCCTTTTTCTGCCCATTTGCTGAACTCTTCCCAGCGCTCATCCCAGCCGCGCTTATGCGAAGAGATGTTTGCCACCATAGTGCCCAGCGATACACCCAATGCAGCCACATAGGCCGAAACAGAACCTCCACCAGGAGCCACTGATTCACTGGCTGTTTCATCAG
>SKOK01000074.1 GCA_007120085.1 Bacteroidales bacterium
GCACCGCCAACATCGTGAATGTGATGCATGATTATGACCTGCTTCCTACCCACAACTTTAAATACGGTAGCCACGAAAGGGGCAATGAGATCCATTCCGATATTTTCAGGGACAAGTATTTTACGCAGAACGTGTTTGACGGCTGCTGGATAGGTTGTAATATGTCCTGCGCCAAAGGTGTTGACGATTTTCCGTTAAAGACCGGTCCTTACAAAGGACAAAAAGTGATTGTTGACGGGCCCGAGTATGAAAATGCTGCCGGTCTGGGCTCCAACCTGGGTATTTTCAACCCCGAGTACATCATAGAAGCAAACTTCTATTGCGATACTTATGGCATATGCACCATCACCTGGGGCACCATCGTTGCTTTCATCATGGAGTGCTACGAAAACGGCATCTTGAACAAAGAACGCACAGGTGGGCTTGAACTCAATTTTGGTGCCGAGGAGGATTCGCTCGAGTTGTTGCACCAGCTTGCCAGGGGCGAGGGTTTTGGCCTGACTGCCGGTTTGGGCGTGCGCAAAATGAAGGAAATGTTCATTGAGAAATGCTGGGGCGATCCACAGTTCCTGCAGGATATTGGCATGGAGAACAAAGGTCTTGAGTATTCGCAGTACGTGTCGAAGGAATCGCTTGCGCAGCAAGGTGGCTATGCCATGACCAACAAGGGGCCACAGCACGATGAGGCCTGGCTGATCTTCATGGATATGGTGAACAACCAGCTTCCCAGTTTCGAAGACAAGGCCGATGCCTTGCATTACATGCCGATGTTCCGCACCTGGTTTGGCCTACAGGGGCTTTGCAAGTTGTGCTGGAATGATGTTGTGCCTGAAAGCAATGCCGACGCCGATGAGCCGCACAAAATTCCGGAGCACGTGGATAATTATGTGGCCATTTATGAAGGCGTTACCGGCAAGCCTTTCAATAAGGAGGAGCTGATCCGCCAGAGCGAGCGTGTTTATAACTTCCAGCGGGTGTTTAACCTGCGCCGTGGCTATGGCAAGCGCATCCACGATGCCCAACCCTACCGTGCAGCTGGCCCCGTTACCGTTGAGGAGTATGAATCACGCGCTGAGCGTTACGACAAGCAGCTCAAGGAGGATGTGGGCTTCGATCCTGAAGGCAAGTCAACGACAGAAAAAATGGCTGTCTTGCGCAAATATCGCGAAGACCGCTATGAGCAGCTTCTCGATGCGGTGTACAAGCGCCGCGGCTGGACCCCGGATGGCATTCCTACCCTGGAACACCTGAAAGACCTGGGTATGGACTTACCGGAAGTGTTGGAAATAGTTAAACAGCACCTGAATTAGTCCAATTAACATTTAAGAAGAATACCTTGAAAGGCCGGCCCAGACAGACCGGCCTTTTTTGTGCTTTGCATTGTTGATAAAAAAATAATGCGCCCTTTTTTGTTCTATGCAAAAAAATTAATATCTTGCAATATCGATTTCACATAAGTGGTGTTATTTAATGATTAACATGCCAGATCAATTCAAAAAACTGTATTTCAATTTCTTATAAACCAAATCAAATGCCTATGATACAAAATGTGAGACCTCCATAAAGCCTTTTGGAGCTGTATGAAAGCAATTTTTATGTGCAATTATCAAGTGTTTCAGCTGTGTTTTGATTGATTATCCTAAAAAAGTTATCAACAATCTGCTGAAACATTAAGTATTTATTTTTTAACAAAACAAAATAATCATGAAGAGAAAATTACTATTTAGCGTTCCGATGCTTTTTGCTTTGGTGCTGTTTGTTAGTTTCAACAGCTGGGCGCAGGAACCCATTTTGGATGAGACTTTGCGTGATGGTGAGGTTCCGGCAGGATGGACAGATGCGGACATTACCTGGGAAACCGGTGCCGGAGGTTATGCAAGGTTTACAGATATTGATTCAGAACTCTGGACACCAATACTGGATTTTACTGGCTACACCAATGTACAACTTACCTTTCATGTTGCGAAATGGGGAGGTGGCGATAATGGTCCGCTGACTATAGAGGTCAGCGACGACGGAGGCCTTACCTGGGATGCGCAAACTTTTGATTCGCCTGTACCAACAGGATCCGATTACTTAATCTCAGGCCCCACCCTTATCACTGCTGAGGGAGACCAGGTAATGATTCGCTGGATCCGCCCCGACAGTCCATCGCAGAAACGTCTTAGGGATGTGATTCTTACTGGCGACGTTGAAGGTGCTGTGGCAACACCTTACTTTCTCCCCAACGGAGGTACATTTTACGCACCGGTTGATGTTGAAATTTCAACAGAAACTGACGATGCCACAATTTACTACAGCCTCGAAGGTGATGAAGGCCCCTGGGTGTTATTTGATGATCCCATAACCGTGGTTGAAACCACCACAATCTGGGCATACGCCACCGCCGACGGCCTTGACGACAGCAATGTGGCAGATGCAGTGTTTACATTCCCTGATGTGGTGGATGTTGCTGATATCGCTGAACTCAGGGATCAGGAGCAGGATGGAACGGTTTATCGCCTGGCCAATGAAGTCATTTTAACTTTTCAGACGGCAAGCCGAAACCAAAAGTTTATTCAGGACGACTCCGGGGCAATCCTGATAGATGATGCTCCAGGTAATCTTTCGACCGAATACGACATTTATGATGGAATTACAGGTATCACAGGTACTTTGGGAGAGTTTCAAAACATGCTTCAGTTTATTCCTGTTACCGATGCCGGAGATCCAACCAGCACAGGCATTGAGCTCGACCCCATCCTGGTAACACTGGAAGACCTCGATCAGACTTATGAGGCACATCTTGTGCAGGTCATAAACGTTGATATCGATCCGGGCGGCGATGAGTTATTTGAAAATGCTGAAAGTTACACGATCACTGACGATACCGGAGAAGGTACGCTCAGAACCAATTATTTTGACCTGGATTATATTGGTGAACCCATACCCGGTGTGGCACAAAACCTGGTAGGTGTCGTTCATCAGCGTTTTGCAGCATCACGACTCGTACCAAGGTCGTTGAATGATTTTGAAGATTATGTTGAACCGCTGCAACCCGCCGAGCCACTCGATCTTTTCACATGGATGGACAAAACAGGTGAAAACATTCCAGCTGAACTTGGAACAGGTAACAATGCACGTGCTGCTGCACTCTGCATGAATCGTTACGTAGTAGTTCCTTCACGAGAGGATGGTAACAATGTTTGGGTATGGGATACTCAGAATCAGGATGACCCACCTGTAGCTCTTAACCCCGGTGATGGCTACGTAAGTGGTTTGTTTGCTATCAACTATGTAAGGGCCGCTAGTGGCCATATCTATGTGTCAAACATGACCCTAGGAACTAACAACTGGCACCCCTTTAAGGTTTACCGCTGGGCTGGTATTGATGCAGAACCGGAAGTGATCATCAACCTTACTTATGATGTGGATGATCCAGCCATGAACTGGGGCCGCCTCGGTGATGCCTTCAGCATTATTGGTAACCCTGCTGATGAAGGGCATATCATTGCACATGTTGCCAGTGGTGGCGACGGCAATCGCAAATTCCTGAAGTGGAATTTTGTTGATGGTGTCAACCAAAATCCGCAAGATCCGGTTATAATTACCGTAGATGCAACCTTTAACATCAATTCTTATGGCTCCTTTAATCCGATTGAAGGTGAAGAAGACCTTTTCCTTGTAACAGGCAACACTATGGGCATTGCCTTGGTCGATCTGGACGGCGAGGTGCATTCATATCTTGGCACCGATATTATACCTATGCGCAGCATGGATCCCAGGGTTTTCTATTATGATGGAAAGAGATATCTGAGCTATGTTGTAAGTAATGAAGGAGATGCCGTTAGTGGTGCTTATTATGATGTGATTGACATCAGCATGGGAAACAATGTGCTTGAAGCTTTTGAAAGCATCACAACACTTGAAGACCTCAACCTGCGAAGGGCGCACTCATTTGTCCTTGGCGCAGGTAACGCATTCTACAGCAGCACACACAATGTTTCGCATACACCAGATGGTGATGTGGTTTTCCTTACTTATGTCCTGGGCAGGGGGTTTATTCTTGAAAGTTCTGCTGAGCTTGAAATAGAGCCACCAATCGACCTTCCTTTCGA
>SKOK01000114.1 GCA_007120085.1 Bacteroidales bacterium
AAAGCTGCTGGGCATCACCAAGGAAGACATCGGCAAGAGCATCTCCATCCAGGAATACAACCAGGCCTGCCGAAACGATGTGATGAAATACAAGGACACCTGGGATGAGCTTACACGCCAGATGGGGTATTGGGTTGACCTCGGTGATCCATATATCACCTTTGATACCAAATACATCGAAACGGTATGGTATCTGCTGAACAAGCTTTTTGAGAAAGGGCTGCTTTACAAAGGCTACAGCATTCAGCCTTATTCGCCGGCAGCAGGCACCGGCCTCAGCACGCACGAGCTCAACCAGCCGGGCTGCTATCGGATGGTGAAAGACAACTCTCTCACAGCACAGTTCAAGGTGGTGCGCAACGAACAGTCTGAGTTTCTTTTCAGGAATTCAGATAAAGATGTGTTTTTTCTTGCCTGGACCACTACCCCGTGGACATTGCCCAGCAATACCGGACTGGCTGTAGGCCCGAAGATCAATTATGTACAGGTGGACACTTACAATGCCTATACTTACAAGCCGGTCAGCGTAATCCTTGCCAAAGACCTTCTGGAAAGCTTTTTCCCGGAAAAGAATGCTGAATTGAAACTGGAAGATTACAAGGAGGGTGACAAGAAGGTTCCGTTTAAGGTGGCTGCTGAATTCAGGGGGACAGGCCTTGAAAATATGCGTTATGAGCAGTTGCTGCCTTATGCACGACCAGAAACCGGCGACCCCTTCCGTGTCATTGCCGGTGATTTTGTGACCACCGAAGATGGTACCGGCATCGTACACATCGCGCCAAGCTTTGGTGCTGATGACTTCAGGATGGGGCAGCAGCACAACCTGGGCTCCCTGACGATGGTTGACAAGCAGGGCCGTTTTGTGGAGGCGATGGGCGAATTTGCCGGCCGCTTTGTAAAACCTGAATACATTGGCGTGAATGACACCCCTGAAGAAAGGCCGGTGGATGTGGATATCATCATCAAGCTGAAAACTGAAAACCTGGCTTTCAAAGCCGAAAAGTATGAGCACTCCTATCCGCACTGCTGGCGCACAGATAAGCCCATTCTCTATTACCCGCTCGACAGCTGGTTCATACGCACTACTGCCATCAAGGACCGGATGATAGAGCTCAACAACACCATTCAGTGGAAGCCTGCCAGCACCGGCACAGGTCGTTTTGGCAACTGGCTTGAGAACCTGCAGGACTGGAACCTCAGCCGTTCGCGTTACTGGGGTGTGCCACTGCCCATCTGGTTTTCTGAAGACCGCACAGAACAGCTGTGCATCGGTTCTGCGGCAGAGCTTAAGGCAGCCATCGACAAGTCGGTTGAAGCTGGCTTCATGGCAAAAAACCCCATCGCCGGATTCAACCCCGAAGATATGTCGGATGCCAACTACGAGCTTGTTGACCTGCACCGCCCCTTCGTTGATGAAGTGGTGCTGGTGTCACCCACCGGCAAAAAGATGTACCGTGAGCCCGACTTGATTGACGTATGGTTTGACAGTGGTGCGATGCCGTATGCGCAGTTCCATTATCCTTTTGAGAACAAGAAAAAATTTGAGGAAAACTTCCCGGCTGACTTCATTGCTGAGGGCGTTGACCAGACCCGCGGATGGTTCTTTACCCTGCATGCCATCGCCGCCATGATATCCGACTCCGTAGCTTATAAAACCGTCGTTTCTAATGGGCTGGTGCTCGACAAGGCAGGCAACAAGATGTCGAAACGCCTCGGAAATGCAGTCGACCCATTTAAGACCATCAAGGAATACGGCCCGGATGCCACCCGATGGTATATGATCTCAAATGCCCAGCCATGGGATAACCTGAAGTTCGACGTAGAAGGTGTGGCCGAGGTGAAGCGGAAATTTTTCGGCACCCTCTACAACACCTATGCCTTCTTCGCGCTTTATGCCAATATTGATGGCTTTTCTTACAGCGAGGAAGAGATTCCTTATGAGAAGCGACCGGAGCTGGACAGATGGATACTGTCTGAACTCAATACACTGATTAAAAAGACCGACGAATGCTACGCCGACTTTGAGCCGACACGTGCCTGCCGCCTGATACAGGAGTTTGTCGACGATCACCTCAGCAATTGGTATGTGCGTCTGAGCCGCCGCCGTTTCTGGAAAGGCGACTACAGCACGGATAAAATATCGGCCTACCAGACCCTTTATCGCTGCCTCGAAGTCCTGGCCATGCTTGCAGCTCCCGCGGCACCCTTCTTTAGCGAAAGGCTGTTTATCGACCTCAACACGGTGACAAAGCAGCGAAAAGCAGATTCTGTGCACTTAACCGACTTTCCTGAAGCCGATGAGGGCATGATAGATTCCACCTTGGAGGAAAGGATGCAGCTGGCGCAAAAAATCTCATCCATGGTGCTGGCTTTACGCAAAAAGGTGAACATCCGCGTGAGGCAGCCCCTGCAAAAGATGATGGTGCCCATACTGGATGAAACATTCCGGACGCAATTGCAGGAAGTGGAGCAACTCATCCTGTCGGAAGTGAACGTGAAAGAAATGGAGTATCTCGATGACACTGCCGGTGTTTTGGTCAAGAAGATCAAACCCAACTTCAAGTCGTTAGGACCGCGCTATGGCAAGATGATGAAGCAGATCGCTGCCACCATTGCTGCTTTCTCACAGGACGAAATTCAGAAAATTGACAATACCGGTGAAGCAAGGTTTGAGATTGACGGGCAGGAGATCCATGTTACAATCGATGATGTAGAGATCATGTCGGAAGACATTCCCGGCTGGCTCGTGGCCAATGAAGGCAAGATAACGGTAGCCCTTGACGTTACCATTACAGACGAGTTGCGCAATGAAGGCATCGCCCGTGAACTGATCAACCGAATCCAGAACATGAGAAAGGAAAAAGGTTTTGAAGTCACCGACCAAATTGTGCTTCAGGTTGAGAAACGCAATGAAATAAATGAAGCTGTTTTAAACAATAATGACTATATTTGTTCGGAAACATTGGCAGTACAACTTTGTTATGTAGAATCAATAGAAGATGATCAAAAACAGGCTGTTGAGCTCGGTGAGAACCTGCAAACCTTTTTGTCTATAAGAAAAAACAACGAATAATGCATAAAACCCCCAATGAGATGGAACCGAAACGCGAAAAAACCAGGTATTCGGATGAGGAGCTGAAAGAATTCAGAGAAATCATCGAGAAAAAATTAGTTGAGGCTCGTGAGGGTCTTAAGCTGCTTACCGAGGCATATACTACCCAGAACGCCAACGACACCAACGACACCTCTCCGTCATTCAAAATACTGGAAGAAGGTTCCCAGGTGCTCTCAAAAGAAGAAAACAGCCAGCTGGCAGCGCGACAGCAAAAGTTTATCCGTGACCTCGAGAATGCCGTTATAAGGATCGAGAATAAATCCTACGGCGTATGCAGGGTCACCGGAAAGCTCATTTCCAAGGAGAGGCTGAGGAGCGTGCCGCACGCAACACTTAGCATCGAGGCCAAGATGAACAGAAAGCCTAATGAAGCGTAGTGGCTCCTGCTGCAAAACATTGCTTCGGCCTGGAGCCCTTTTGTTGAAACTATTATCTTGGCTGTTTTGAAAAGACATCACATCCCATGGATTATCATCCCTGCTGTCCTCTTGATAGACCAGGTCAGCAAGGTCATAGTAAAGACCAATATGACCCTTGGGCAAAGCATTCCTGTGTGGGGCGACTGGTTTATCCTGCATTTTACTGAAAACTACGGAATGGCTTTTGGCCTCGAGTTTTCCGGCGAATATGGGAAGCTGATTCTAAGCCTCTTTCGCATCGTAGCGGTGATCTTCATTGGATGGTATATTGCCCGGATGATCAAACAGAAGGCCCATGCCGGTCTCATCGTTTGTGTGTCGCTGATTATGGGCGGCGCCCTCGGAAACATCATTGACAGCAGCTTTTATGGATTGATTTTCAGCGAAAGCTACTTTAACAAGGCAGCCATTTTTATGCCGGAAGGTGGAGGCTATGGCAGCTTTTTGCATGGCAAGGTCGTCGACATGCTTTACTTTCCAATCATCCAGGGTTTCTTCCCCGAATGGGTGCCCTGGCTGGGTGGTCAGCATTTTATC
>SKOK01000286.1 GCA_007120085.1 Bacteroidales bacterium
CACTACATCGGCCTCCAGTCGCACGACGTTGGCAGTTACGGCTACGACAACAGCGTGAGGGATAATTACATCCTGAACAAGGAATGGCGCGGCCGTGAGCTTGAACCCGGTATGATCATGACGCTCGAACCCGGCATGTACTTTAAGGAAAACCTGCTGGATGGCATCCACGAACTTTTCGGGCACCTTGCCCCTGCTGAAGAACTTAACGCCTTTGTAGGGCAGGTGAGACCCATATACGAAAAATATGAAGGGATCGGCGTACGCCTCGAAGATGACATCCTCATAACAGCTGACGGACATATCAACCTATCGGGTGCACTACCCTTGAGCGTCGAAGATATCGAAAAAGCGATGAAAAACAACGCACCGTAATGACAGGGCTTGACCTGTCACCAAAAACACAACCCAGAACCAACCAATAACAAAAGCTATGGCAACAAACATGATCAGCAACCCGGAAAAAATCCGCGAAATTATTGACAAATGCGATGTTTGCTACGTTGGGATGGTTGACACTGATGGCAAACCTTATGTCCTGCCCTTTAACTTTGGTTATGAAGATGGCAGCATCTATCTGCACATGGCTCAGCAGGGCAAGAAGATGGACGTGCTTGCAAATAATCCAAACGTCTGTGTGGCCTTCAGTACCGACCACAAGCTGTTTCACCGGAACGAGGGTGTGGCCTGCAGCTATGGCATGCACTACCGCAGCGTATTGGCTTATGGGGTCGCAGCGTTCATTGAAGATTATGATGAGAAAGTGCGCATCATGAATGTGACCATGAAGAAGTACACCGGTAAGGATTTTTTATACAATGCACCGGCCATCCATAATGTAGCAGTTTATCATATAAAAGTGAGCAAGCTGGAAGGAAAACTCAGCGGATACTTTTAGACCGGCAGATCCCTAAAGAACCGTTTATTTACATATAGCCAAAGCTGGTATAAGAGAAGTGCCAGCAATATGCCCAGCAAGGCACCACCCAGAACATCCCCTGGATAAT
Organism: Bacteroidales bacterium; assembly: GCA_007120085.1. Taxonomy (GTDB): domain Bacteria; phylum Bacteroidota; class Bacteroidia; order Bacteroidales; family UBA7960; genus PUPG01. Next base: position 1,008 of record SKOK01000286.1, read on the forward strand.
GTACGCCAAGGTAAATCCGGTTGTACGATTTAAGGAAAGCCCAAAAGATCATCAGGGGCACCATCCATTTGAACCTGTCTCTCAATAACTTTATAAGGAAAATGGCAAGTGCGAAAGAGTTGGCAGCATGCCCTGAAACAAATCCAAACTGACCTCCTCGCCTGTCCCTGACAATGTGTACAAGGTCAGCTATGTCTGGATTATGGCCAGGGCGAAGTCTCATAGTGCTGTCTTTAAGTATGTTAGCAATCTGGTCACTTAAAGTGATCAATACAAGTATAAAAAGCATTACCAGGAAGCCCCTGTAGCGATACTTGATGAAAACAAAAACTGCCAAAACAACATAAAAAGGAACCCAGGTGTATTTCCGGCCAATGTAATGCATCGGTTCATCAAGCCACCACACGTGCAAGCCGTTTAAGAACAGAAAAAGTTGTGTATCAATTTCTTTAAGAAATTCAAGCATTTTGACTCCTTTGTATGAATTCGGGAAACCATATACGGTCTCTTGTTTTTAACAGGAAAAAAGCGCTACCAGCTTTCCTGGTCCTCTTCTTTTTTATTCATTATTTGCCATAACATGTCTTTAAGCTTCATAATACCCATTTGGGTATGGGAAGAAATGAACACATAGGGCAATTTTTTAAATGCAGATTTCATCTGAACATCCAGCTCGTCAAGCATTTCCTGATCCATCAGGTCGCATTTGCTGACGGCCAGCACCCTTTGCTTGTCTAGCAATTCAGGGTTATAGGCTTGCAATTCATTGATCAGGACCTCATATTCGCCTGGAATGTCTTTTGCATCTACAGGCACCATAAAGAGCAGCAGGGCATTTCTTTCTATATGACGCAGGAAGCGGTGCCCGAGCCCTTTGCCTTTGTGTGCATCTTCGATGATACCAGGGATATCGGCCATTACAAATGATTGATTGTCTCTGTATGGCACCATCCCCAGGTTTGGCACCAGGGTTGTGAAAGGGTAGTCGGCAATTTCGGGTTTGGCAGCGCTGACCACTGATAAGAGTGTTGACTTTCCAGCATTCGGGAAGCCAACCAGTCCGACATCTGCCAGCAGTTTCAGTTCGAAGATGAAGGCTTGTTCTTTTCCCGGCTCGCCGGGCTGGGCATAGCGGGGGGTCTGTCGCGTGCTGGACTTAAAATGTACATTCCCGAGGCCGCCTCTTCCCCCGCTCAGCAAGATATGGGTTTGTCCTTCCAGGGTAATCTCACCAAGTATCTCGCCAGTTTCGGCGTCTTTAAAAACGGTTCCAAGCGGAACTTCCACAATGACATCCTTGCCACTGGCACCGCTGCTCTGTTGCTTACCTCCGGAACCACCGGCCTCAGCGTTGAGATGGCGCGTATAACGAAGATGCAACAGGGTCCAGAGATTCCTGTTGCCTTTCAAAATGATATGTCCGCCGCGACCACCGTCACCTCCGTCGGGACCACCCTTGGGAACAAACTTCTCACGCCGGAGATGCGCCGAACCCGCACCCCCTTTGCCTGAGCGGCAAAAGATCTTTATATAGTCAATGAAGTTGGCGTTCATTCAATAGTTATCAGTCAATTTCGCGTAAGACGGTCCTGCTCTCCATATAGGTATCTATTGCGTGGCTAATCTTTTCAAAAACTTTGTCCACATTGCACATTCCGCTGATACAGGCTACCTTCCCCTGTTTTTTGTAGTACTCGAGCAATGGCATCGTTTGCTGCTTGTAAACATCCAGCCGCTGACGCACAATGTCCTCAGAATCATCGGATCGGCCTGAGTCCTCACCCCTGCCAAGGATCCTTTTGTAGAGCTCTTTTTCTTCTACTTCCACAGAAATGACAAGGTTTACCGGAATACCTTTCCCCTCAAGCAGTTCATCCAGTGCAATAGCCTGAACTGTAGTTCGGGGGAACCCGTCAAAAATCAGTCCAGGCGATTCCAGATCATCTGAAGCGCGCCGAAAAAGCATCTTCAGCACAATATCATCAGGTACAAGCAGGCCTTTGTCAATATACTGGCTGACCTCCTTTCCCAGAGGCGTTTGATTCTCCATCTCTTCCCGGAAAAGATCACCGGTAGAGAGATGGGTAAGGTCATACTTTTCCACGATTCTGGCTGATTGTGTGCCTTTGCCCGAACCGGGAGGGCCAAAAATGACGAGATTAATCATAACACAAAGTTTTATAGCAGGGTGAAAGCCCAAAAATAAACATTTATTCGACGATCTTGTATATATCTTTCAAATTTCTGCCATATCCATCATAATCCAACCCATAACCCACAATAAAATCGTTCGGAATTTCAATGCCGACATAGTCCGGCTTCACATTTTCACGCACGGCATCAGGCTTGAGCAACAAAGTGGCCACTTGCAAGCTTTTTGGTCCGTAAGCAGCAAGGTCTTGCAGAAGATGCGACACCGTAATGCCACTGTCAATGATGTCTTCCAGGATAATGACACTGCGGTCCCTGATGTCTTCATTCAGACCAATGACTGACTTCACTTCTCCAGTCGTGGTGGTGCCCGAATAAGAAGAGAGCTTGATGAAACTGATCTTGCATGAGCCTTTATATTCTTTGAATAAGTCGCCGGCCAGCATGAAGCAACCGTTCAGAACACACAAAAAAAGTGGATCACTGTCCTTATGGTCAGCATAAATGGTATCTGCCATCTTAACAATGGCTTTATGAATGTGTTCAAAGGGGATATTCTTCTCGAATTCCTTGTCCAGTATCTTAATTCTATCCATTTGTTTATCTGCATTTAATTATCAAGAACGGCATAAAAAGCAAAAATAAGTCAATCGTTGCTTACAACAAGCATTATTTTTAGAAAAATATTAACAAATTGTGGAAAAAGTCAGGAATACGCTAATTTTGTTTGTTTCTAAACAGACAAAAACATGAAGCGCATAGGTTTATTATCCGATACCCACGGCCACATTCATCCTGAAATCCCCCGGATTTTTGAATCGTGTGATGAAATCTGGCACGCGGGCGATTTTGGCAGCATTGAAGCCGTAAGAAAACTACATGCCATTAAACATTTGAGGGGGGTC
>SKOK01000262.1 GCA_007120085.1 Bacteroidales bacterium
ACCCCCCTTACACACAGGAAGATCGCATACAAAGCGCTCCTCATACAACTCATCGGATAATAATGTCTGCCCAAGAATAATCATGGTTTGCGGGTTACGGGTTAATGGTTACGGGTTCATGGTTCATGGTTAATCATAAACCAGAAATTAGAAACCAGAAATTAGAAATTAGAAATTAGAAATTATGAACCATTTCTGCGGAACTGCCATAAAACATAGAGGCTGAATGCTGCTGAGGTAGCCAGTTGCAGCAGCAGGGGCGTGCCCACAAGAGGTTCAGCCGGCAATACGGTGATGATGGCAATGTATTTAAGCCCGTAATACAACAACTTGCTTGCCCAGATGCTAATGAAAATGGCTGCCAGCTTATGCATCCTTTCCACAAGAAAGTAAAACACAAACACCATCACTGACAGTTCAATGGCAATGAGCAGTGATTTGACCAACACCGGATGTGCTGAAATGAAATACGAAAAAAATGGCAAGGTGAGGGCCAGCACATACGCGTTGGGCCTGCGCGTGTGCACCAGGGCAAAGATCAGCATCAAACGCATGGGCTCCAGCAAATAAAGCTTGATACTCAGCATATGCGAAATGGTGGGGACCATATAGATGAATGCCAGGGCAAAAACATCAAATGCAATTGCACGGATGTTTGTTTTGGAAAGATATCCGGCAGAAGCAGTGGGCTGTATTGACATGGTATGATCGTTTTGTGAGACTAAAAAATGCTTTAACAATTGGCATCTTCTTGTTTGAAATCATTATAAATAAACAAGATAGACCTATTTAGAGGCATCAAAAATATAAAAAAATGCTGTGATATTTTAATTTTGTAGTCAGATTTATGCATATGTTTCGTTGATATTATGAGGCGACATGCAGTTCTTGCTGACAGACAGATCATTATAATTCAAGCATTAAAAAGGACAGACTAAATGGACAGACGACAATTTGTAAAGAAAGGCTTTATTTATTCTGCTTTGGGCAGTATTTATGCTTCGACGCTTGGCAGGCTTCCACTATTTGCTGCACGTAAAAACACGGCGGGTCCGGGAAGATATGACCTGGTTGCCGTAAGGCGTGGCGAACCGGTAGAGATGTACCGGCGTGCAATGCAGGAAATGGGCGGAATGGAACGCTATGTAAAGCCCGGCCAGACTGTCATCATAAAACCCAACAGCAGTTGGGATGTGCCTCCTGAAAGGGCTGCAAATACCAATCCGGATGTATTGAAAGCCATTGTTGAAGACTGTGTTGCTGCCGGTGCAGAGCGGGTTTTTGCCTTTGATCACACCTGCGACAATTGGGAAAAGAGCTATGACAACAGTGGCAATGCAGAGGCTGTGCGCCAGGGTGGCGGACAAATGCTGCCTGCAAACATCGAGCGATACTACCAGGAGGTTGATATTCCCGGCGCCCGGAGGCTAACAAAGGCGAAAGTTTACGAAAGATTGATGCAGGCCGACGTTTTCATCAATGTTCCCGTACTTAAACACCACGCCTCCACCACCATTACCATTGCCATGAAAAACCTGATGGGTGTTGTTTGGGACCGGCGTTTCTGGCATCGCAACGACCTGCACCAGTGCATTGCTGATTTTTGTCTTTACCGCAAACCCGACCTGAACATCGTTGACGCTTACAGGGTGATGACCCAAAACGGGCCCAGGGGTACATCCGAAGCGGATGTCACCATGATGCGCAGCATTCTGGTTTCATCCGATATCGTGGCCGTTGACGCCGCCGGTGCCCTAATGCTCGGGCATCAACCCGAAGACATTGCACATCTGCGCATTGCCGACGAAATGAAGATCGGAAGCATCAAGCTCGATGATCTTAATATTAAACGTGTAATTCTTTAAATACCAATACTCATTTTATGATTCAGGCCCATCTCCGCAAAATCAGAATCATCATTTCGCTGGTGTTTTTTGCTGCCCTGTTGTTACTGTTTTTGGGAATCAGCACCATCGTTTTTGATGCGATCGCCAATACCCTGTTGCACTTCCAGTTCCTGCCATCGATATTGCGATTTATGGCCTTGTTTTTCAGCATTACAGCCATGGGGTTTGTGCTGGTCATCATACTTACACTGGTTTTCGGCCGCGTTTATTGCTCGAGCATCTGCCCGCTCGGCACCCTGCAAGACATCATAATCGCCATATCAAGACGATTTAAATCAAAAAAGAAACGTCGTTTCCTTTTCACTTCCAACCGAAAAAGAATACTGAGGTATGGTGTGCTCGCTCTCACAGTGATCTTCTGGCTCTCGGGCAGCCTGTTCCTGGTTAACCTGCTTGATCCTTATTCAAATTTTGGCAAGATCACGGTAAGCCTTCTTCAGCCGGTTTATGTATGGCTGCACAATGCCCTGGTATTCACACTCGAAAGCTTTGACATTTTCGCTATCCGGCCTTTAAGTTTGCATACCCTGCCGCTGGACGTGGTGATCATATCTGCTGCTATTTTTCTAACTATTGTTTTAATGGCAGCTCTCCGCGGACGACTTTTCTGCAATACCTTGTGTCCGGTGGGCAGCACCCTCGGACTCATTGGCAGCAAACCACTTTTCCGGATCACATTCAACGAGGCAGCCTGCACATTTTGCAAGCGATGTGAGTTTGTGTGTAAGGCTGAATGCCTCGACAGCAAAAACCATGAGGTTGATCACAGCAGGTGCATCAATTGCTTTAACTGCGTGGAATCGTGCACGCAAGGAGGCATCTCTTATTCCGTTCAAAAGAAAACATTACAAAAACAAACCGTAACCCCCCAAGGCACAAACAAAAGGCAGTTTTTACTCACCCTCTTCTCAGGACTGTTAAGCATCCCCCTAATCAACAAGAAGGTGAGTGCCCAGCGAGGTGGAGGAGGCCAGCGATGTCAACGGCAGCACGACAGAGAAAGGCAGAGGTTAGGACCGGCGGGTGCAGGGATGATTCCGATTGAACACCAGCGGCCGGCAACGCCTCCCGGTTCAATCAGTCACGACCATTTCACAAAACACTGCATTGCCTGCTACCTTTGCGTCAGTGCATGCCCTACCAAAGTGATTGTGCCATCTTTCTATGCTTACGGCCTGGAAGGCTTCATGCAGCCCACCCTTGATTTCAACCGCAGTTTCTGCAATTATGATTGTGTGAAATGTACTGAAGTGTGCCCCACCGGAGCAATTACCCGGCAAACACCAGAAAAAAAGCAGCTCATACAGATCGGCGTGGTACGCTTCCTGGTCGAAAGCTGCGTTGTGACCGTTGACCAAACCGATTGTGGTGCCTGCTCTGAGCACTGCCCGACAAAAGCAGTGCAAATGGTTCCCTGGAAAGATGGACTATTTATTCCTGAGATCACACCATCCCTATGCGTTGGTTGCGGTGCCTGTGAGTTTGCCTGCCCAACCGAGCCTTACAAAGCGATCTACGTGGATGGAAGGGAGGTGCACAGAATGGCAAGGGCCATCATCGATGATGAAGGCCCCCGCGAAGACGATGCAGACGATTTTCCGTTTTGATCTGATATCCCGAATTAGTTGCTGGCTACAATGTTCAGCTTCAGGTTAAAGTCGTCATAAATAAGGTTGTCACCAAGGTTTTCAAAGAATCTTGCTGAACGGAAACGCACATCCCACATTGACCTGTCCAGGTCAAAATCAGCATATGCATTGATGAAATTATCTTCTACCCTGATCAGGGCATCGATGCCGATTCCGTGTGTGATGCCTTTGATGGTCATGTTGCCATACACCCTGTGTGTAGCATTCTCGGTCGCTTGATCAAGCAGTTCAACACTGGTGATCTCAAACTCAGCTGTAGGATGAGTGGCAACCGAAAAGAAATCATCCGACTCAAGGTGACCTTGCAGTCTGGCATTCATGTTCGGGTCTTCAATGTCGAGCACCACGATTTGCTGCATATCCATAACCACTTTACCTCCGAGCAATTCACCTTCATACACATAGAGCTCACCGCCGTGAACACCAATCGTGCCATCGTGGTTGCCGCGCACCTGCCTGCCTTCCCAGGCAACGCTTGATGCATTTACATC
>SKOK01000283.1 GCA_007120085.1 Bacteroidales bacterium
CTCCTCGGACCGGAACAATTGCGCCACATTCTGAACGAAAAGCTCAAGTTCAAAACCGTCGTGCCAGACCAGGCCTTTGAACATGACCTGAAATATGACGATGCCATCCGGATCATTAAGTCACTGCAAGACACTGCAGAAAAAGAGAGGCTTGAGTTCGGACTGAAACTCACTAATACATTGGAAACAAAAAACATAAAAGATGTATTTGGCAACGATGTGGATATGATGTACATGAGCGGCCGTGCCCTGCATCCTCTTTCTGTGAACCTTGCTGCCAGGCTTCAGCAAGATTTTGATGGCAGCTTGCAACTCTCATTTTCCGGGGGTGCAGATGCCTTCAACATCGCCGACCTGATGGCCTCAGGTTTTAAAACCGTAACCGTTTGCACCGACCTGCTCAAACCCGGTGGCTACATGCGCCTGAATCAATATGTTGAAAAGCTAACTGAGGCAATGGATTCAAGCAAGGCAACAAATTTTGATGAACTGTGCAAAAATACAGCGAACGGCTCTCCAGGTGACACAGTTAGCAGCTCATTAGCGGCACTGAAGAACCTGGAAAGTTATGCTGCTGCTGTGCTTGAAAACAAAAACTACCGCCGTAACTACATTTCCGATCCAAACATAAAAACTGACCGCAAACTTGATTTTTTTGATTGTATATCAGCACCTTGCCGCGACACCTGCGCCACCCACCAGGACATTCCCGAATACATGCATTTTACCGCCACACGGCAGTTCGACAAGGCTTATGAGGTGATCCTAAGAACCAACCCATTCCCTGCCATCACCGGAATGGTGTGCGACCACCTTTGTCAGAACAAATGCACGCGGGTACACTACGATGAACCGTTGCTCATCAGGGAGGTAAAGCGTTTCATTTCTGAACAACCGGAGGTGAAGCTGCGGGCTGGTAAACCAATTAATGTAAAAGTGGCTGTCGTTGGAGCCGGACCTGCCGGACTTTCATGCGCTTACTACCTGGCACTCGCAGGCTTCCGTGTTGATGTGTATGAAGCCAAACCAAAGTCTGGAGGCATGGTGCAATATGCCATTCCGGGCTTCAGACTCACCGAAGATGCCATCAGCAGGGACTTCAACCGCCTGCAGGAACTCGGGGTCAATATCCATTACGATCATAAAGTAGATAGCACATTTTTTGATGATTTAAAAAACACCTGCGACTATCTGTTTGTCGCCCCGGGCGCGCAACGCTCAGCACCTTTCAGTTTGGAAGGGATTGAAGCTGAAGGGGTGCTCGACTCACTGGACTTTCTTTTCAAAGCAAAAAAAGCAGATGAAACCGGCATCGGCAAGCAGGTAGTGATCATTGGTGGAGGGAATACAGCCATGGATGCCGCACGAACAGCCTGGCGCCTGGTGGGAAAAGAGGGCAAGGTCAAGGTCGTTTACCGCCGCACCATGCAGGAGATGCCCGCCGACCAGGGTGAGATCAAAGCCGTATTACAGGAAGGCATGGAGATCATCGAACTGGCCGGTCCGGAAAAAGTCCTGACTCAGGATGGCAAGATAACAGGCCTGCGCTGCAGCAGGATGGAGCTGAAAGAATCGGATGATTCAGGTCGGCCTAAACCTGTAAAGATTCCAGGTTCTGAATTCGAAATTGCCTGCGACACCATCATTCCGGCCGTTGGGCAGGCGCTGGATGTGGATTTCACCGACACGGAAATGCTGGCTGCAACTGCAGAATCTTATGAAACAAAGATCAAAAAAGTGTTTACCGGGGGCGACGCCATGCGTGGAGCATCCACCGCCATTAACGCCATCGGCGATGGCCGAAAAGCGGCCGAAATGATCATCGAACAAGCCGGCATCGAATTCCACATCCCAAAGCCAGAAAATGGCAAAGGCATGACAACCCGCGAGCTGATGCTAAAACGAAGCAAACGTGCCTTCGCTCCCGGAATCAATGAGCTGCCCGCCGATGACCGCAAAAACTTCAAGCTCATCCAGCAAACGCTTGATGAAGAATCCATTGTGAAAGAAGCTGACCGCTGCCTTTATTGCGATGAGATCTGCAGCATTTGCACGACGGTGTGCCCGAATTTTGCCAACTTCGCTTACGAAACCGATGCAGTATCATACGCCATGAAAAAGGCTGTCAGAACAGATGACAATCACATTCGAATGGAAGATGACGGCTTCTTCCAGATAAAACAAACAACACAGATCCTGAACATTGTCAATTTCTGTAATGAATGCGGCAACTGCAATACGTTTTGTCCGACTGCCAGCGCACCGTACAAAGATAAGCCCAGGGTTCATCTCACGCTGGAATCATTCAAATCGGCCAGTGAAGGATACCACCTGGTTCAGCTCGATGACAGGAAAAACCTGATCTTCAAGCACAACAACCACATAAAAACCCTGACGGAAACAAGTGATGCCTTTATCTATGAAACTGAATTCGTCAGGGCTGTCTTCAGCAAAGACACCTTTGCATTGCAAGAGGTACAGTTTCTGACGCCTTGCGTAAAGATGGCCAGCTTCCACGAGGCAGCCACCATGCGCGTGATCCTCTCCGGAGCCAACCAGCTCGTATCCGGATAATTCATTATATTTGCAGGTTCAAATTATTTGTTCAATCATCTATTAATTAAAACAAATCAAACACAAGTTTGCACAAACGTTTCAAACGTTCAGCCTTAAAGCAAGCTTGCAGATGACATGTTTTCATTAGGAGATACAACAACAGTTTTTATGATACAGTTAATTGACAAGGTAACCAATGAGAAAGCATTGGACAATGCAGTCAGGCGCTTTCGCGAGAAGCAGATCATTCTTCCAACCTTTGCACAGCAGCAAGACCCGTCGCTTGTTCCGGACACGATAAAGCAGCAACTTAAAAGCATTGGCCTGTGGGAGTTTCACCCCCTAAACCTCTTCCGTATCACCTGGAAGAATGAGCCTAAGGAAAAAGGTGGACTGTTTGGAGCTGTCAATTACCTGGAGATCCCGAAATCAATAACCGGTGTTGATGCGCGCATTGTGATGCTTGTTGGGAAATGGTTCCCGACAGGTGCACACAAAGTGGGCGCCGCTTACGGCTGCCTTGCACCACAGATCATCACCGGGGGCTACGACCCGACATACCATAAGGCCGTGTGGCCGAGCACCGGCAACTACTGCCGCGGCGGTGCCTTTGACTCAAAACTGATGGGTTGCGAATCTGTTGCCATACTCCCTGAAGAGATGAGCAAGGAGCGTTTTGACTGGCTGCGCGACGAGATTGGCAGCGAAGTGATCGCCACACCGGGTTGTGAAAGCAATGTGAAGGAAATATACGACGCCTGCTGGGACATCAGGAGAAACCGGCCGGATTGTATCATCTTTAACCAGTTTGAAGAGTTCGGCAATGCCGCATGGCATTACAACATTACGGGAAAAGCACTTGAAGAAGCTTACAACCTGGTAAAAACACCGAAAAGCCAGCTGGCAGCCTATGTGTCAGCCACCGGATCGGCAGGAACCATAGCAGGCGGAGACTACCTGCGCACCATCGCACCGCAGCTCAAAGTGGTGGCCTCTGAAGCCCTGCAGTGCCCCACCCTGCTGATGAACGGCTTTGGCGGCCATCGCATCGAAGGCATCGGCGACAAACACGTGCCCTGGGTGCATAACGTCAAAAACACCGACGTCGTTACCGCCATCGACGACGAAGACTGCATGCGCCTCTTCCGCCTGTTTAACGACAAGGCCGGCCATGAATATCTCGCATCTCAAGGCATTGAAAAAGAAACCATCAGCAAGCTTTCGCTGCTGGGCATCTCCTGCATCGCCAACATGCTGTCGGCCATCAAAACCGCCAAACACTTTGAAATGACCGCCGACGATGTCGTCCTGACCATCGCCACAGACTCAGCCGAACTGTATAATTCGCGACTCGAAGAGCTTAATGAACACAGAGGCGAATACACGCACCTGCAAGCTGCGCGCGATTTTGAGAAATGTATCCTCGGTACGGGCACCGACTACATGAAAGAGCTCAGCTACAACGATCGCAAAGCCATCCACAACCTGAA
>SKOK01000230.1 GCA_007120085.1 Bacteroidales bacterium
ACTGGCAATGAGACAGGTGATTAAGCAGGTGCAGGGCATAGGATGCAGCGAGGCCATCATGGCAAGGCAAGCCGGAACACAGGGCGTCATTGGGCTGGTGATCAGGGAATGCTTTAAATGGTTCGCAAGTGCCATCCTCTTGCCGGTATATTTGTTTAAGGGATCTTATCGAAAAGGGCTATTTCTTTTTCGCTTCCGTTATCACATCTTCAAAGGCATTCGAAAAGCGTTTGTAAATAACATATAGAGGCAAATGATTGTTTAGAAAATGTTCTCCGGATCTTTTGCCCAGTTCCAGTTTTTGTCAGGTGTGCGCCACTTGGCTCCGTATTTAAGAACCAGGTAGGCCTCCGTATCTTCCGGAACAGTGAAACGGTGGCCTAAAAAGCCGGCCTCTTTAACTTCAAATGGAGGAAATTTGTACCTGATCATCTCATTGCCCAGCCAGGTAGCATGCCATACATAATCTTTTTCACTGTAAAAAAAGAAAACATCCAGGTTAACGCCTCTCCTGGTAAAAGTGTATTCCAGCCCGCCTGCTTTGTTCCCATTTATTCTAAGCAGTTTAAGGCCATTCATGTGAAAAGTTTTTATCAAATCCTCCGACCAGTCTTCTATCATTACACCAATGTCCACATCCTTATCACCTGTTATGAAATCGCCCTCCCTGTAGAAACCCAGCAATGTGCCATCTGTTAACCAGTACCTGATTTTCAGCTTGTCTAATGCATCCCTTGCTCGTAAAAGATTCTGCAGGCAGTGTTTTTTGAAGATGTCTTTTTTAAAAATTGCAAGCAGTGAATTCAGGAGGACCCAAACATAATAATTTCCTGCGATCTTTCGCCTGATGATGTTCAGCCTTCGCCTGATATAACTTGTTGTGCTATTGCTTTTCCGGTCGGTCATGCTCTCATTCCTGCTTTTTAATTGTGTTTTTATAATGATTGAGTAATTGCCCGGGATCGATATTGCCAGGGTTATTGGCCAGGCGTTCAGTGTTCACACTGTAAAAAAACTGTTTCAAGTCTGCTTCATCGTAAATGCCGGCATCGCTGATGCCTTGCTTTAATCCCAAATGTATTTTCAGTTCAGTAAAGCGATCGATCAACGCATATTTATCCTCTGCCTTGAATAGTCTCTTAAGAAATGTTTGACTGTCCTGACACAAGAACTCAAAGTTTATGTCAATGAATAGCTCCATATTCATGGCAACCGCTTCGCCGTGTGGTATGCCGCACTTTGATGTCAGATAATAAGACAGTGCATGCGGGCCGGTTGTTTTGGAGATATTGATTGCCCTGCCAGCATGATGAGCACCCAGCAGCATTTGTTTGCGGACAAATGTCCCGGGTTGATTTACGGATGCTATGATGTTCGGAAGCAAATACTCAAGTGCGGTTTTGGCATCCTGTCGGCTTTCCTCCGTGGCATTGTTGGCCCAAAGCGATTCAATTGCCTGGCACACGGCATCCATGCCGCTGCAGGTAGCGGTGAATGGTGGTAAACTGCTTGTCAGGTCAGGGTCGAGAATGGCATAGGAAGGCAATATTTCCTGCGAAGCAATGGAATGCTTTTGCCCGTCCTTATACATCACGGCAAAATGTGTGGCTTCGCTGCCCGAACCGGCAGTGGTTGGAATAGCCACAATGGGGGCTGCTGCCTTTAGCCCTGAATGATCTGTAAAATCAGCATAAAATGATTGTTTATTATACAAGTAGAGCGCGATGATCTTGGCAAGGTCAATGACGCTTCCACCGCCCGCGGCAATGATGATGTCAATTTCCAGGTTGCTTAATTTGTTAACAGTCTCAGCAATGTAATCATATTCCGGACTTATGCCTGAGCCGGAGATTTTATTGACCTTATAACCCGAAAGCAGCCCGTCAAAAGCTCTTGCAAGACCACTTATCTGAAAGGATTGTTTGCCGGTTACCAGCAGTACATTCCCTGCATTCGTCAGCTCCAGGATTTCCTGCAGGCTGTCTTTGACGTTTTTGTCGGCATAAACCATCATTTGTTTGCATTGTAAGGCTTGACTTATCTGTTTTTGTCAAGGTGTTTCATGAAGTCCAACTTGTTTTCAGCCGGTGTGCGGTTTGGGCGCCCCAGGTCTTTACGTGCACCCTTTTTTACAAACACTTCCAGGAATACAGGTCCACTGCTGTTTTGGGCATCAAGGAAGGCTTCCATTAGTTCATTCTCGTGTCTGACACTCCGGACAGTTTGGTATCCGGATGCTTTGGCTATCATTGCAAAGTCAGTTGTAGATGCCGCTGTTGGCTGTCCGCCAACGGAATCATGGGAGCCATTGTTCAATAATATATGAACGAAGTTATCTTTTGCATGTGCCCCAATAACTGAAAGGGAGCCCATGTGCATGATCACGGCACCATCACCGTCAATGCAATATGTTTTTCTGTGCTTGTGCTCCAGCGATATGCCCAGGGCTATTTGAGAACAATGGCCCATAGAGCCTACCGTAAGAAAATCCTGGTGATGTCCTTGTTCATTATTTGAACGGTATTCAAAGATTTCCCTTGAGGTCATGCCTGTTGTCGATACCACAATATCCGAGTGCCGGATTTGTGAAAGGATGGCCTTGATGGCCTCTTCACGTGTCATCGGATATGGGGATGCGTTGTCTGTTTGTTTCCTGAACGGCAAAAAGGTGTTTTTTTCGACGACCAGGGCAACGGGACCTGATTGCTTAAAGGCAAGTGCAGTGGCCTCTTTTAAGATGGCCTCATAGTCGCTTTCTGCATTTAGGGTAAAATGGGGGATCTCCATACCCTGCAGGAGTGCATTTTGCACCCGGCCTTGCTTTCGGTGCTGGGGTTCATCTTTCACGCCGGGGTGTCCGCGCCAGCCTATCATCAGCAGCACGGGGATGCTGTAAACCTCAGGGTCGGCCAGTGATAGCAACGGGTTGATGGCATTCCCCAGACCGGAGTTTTGAAGATAAACGAGTGGCAGTCGCCCTGTGGCCAGGTAATGACCTGCAGCCAATGCCACAGCAGCACCCTCATTTGCCGCAATGATGTGATTGTCATCAGACATGGTTTCCAGGAGACATGCGCAGAAACTTTTCAGCAAGGAGTCAGGAACACCTGTATAGAAATCAACCGATAGCCTCTGTAAACTTTCTATGAACTGATCACTGTCAATCATTGCTAATATCCTCCGGGAATAAGATGTATAATTTCTTTTATCGTCATCATGTGCTCCCTGGCTTCGAAAGCACGTTGATGTCGTAAAATGGATTCAGCTGTTTTAACCATTGCCGGGTAGGCACTTCTTAGAAGCTGGTTGGCATAGATCACGATACTGACCCCTGCTTTTTTAAGCTCATCTTCGTCCACTTTATCATAAGTGGAAGGAACCACAACCAGGGGTGCTTCCAGTTTTGCTTTTTTGTAGAGATGACAAAACTGCAGTATTTCATCAGCTGTTTTTTCTTTTGAATGAATCATGATACCATCAGCTCCAGCCCTGATATAGGCCTTGGCGCGCTTTATGGCGTCATCAAGTCCGGCTTTAAGTATCAGGCTTTCGATCCTTGCAATGATCATAAAGTCTTCTGTTACCTGGGCCTTTTTCCCAGCCGTGATCTTTGCCGCAAAAACTTCAGGTTCTTCCTGGGTTTGCGTGGCATCAATACCCAGGAGCGAATTTTTCTTTAATCCGGTTTTGTCTTCTATGATGATGGCTGATACACCCAGGCGTTCAAGCGTACGAATGGTAAATACCAGGTGTTCGGGTTTGCCGCCTGTGTCGCCATCAAAAATGACCGGCTTCGTAGTGACCTCCATCAGGTCGTTGATATTGCTTATGCGTGATGTAATATCCACAGCTTCAATGTCTGGCTTGCCTTTCAATGTGGAGTCTGTAAGGCTCGATGCCCACATTCCATCAAACTCCCGCGTTTCCCCATTGTGATCAATCTTTGTATGTTCGATGATCAGACCGGTGAGGCCGCTGTGTGCTTCCAGTATTCTGACAAGTTTCCCCGCATTAAGCAGTCGGCGCAAAAGCTTTAGTCGTATTTCAGGAGTCGTACCTATTTCCTTTACTGCCTTATTGAGCAAAGTTGATGAAATGCCTTTGGTATAAGGCACTTCCACCAGCTTTCCTCCCCATAGTGCCAGGGTGTCAATAACCTGTTGGCGGGTCTTTTGCTGGATGCCTTCGCGCCAGTCGTCGCCATGCACCACATAGTCAGGTTTCAGCTCGCGCAGGTTTGGCCTGTAATCCAAAGTCGGCTGAGGCACCACCCTGTCAACACCCTTGATGCTCTCTACAATTTTTTTGCGCTGTGCATATTCAAGATATGGCAGCCGCTTGTAACTGGCAATGGCTTTATCTGTCAACACCCCCACCACGACAGTGCCCAGTTTGGCTGCCTTGTTGATGATGTTAAGATGGCCGGTATGGATGATATCAGCACTCATCCCGACATAGACTGACTTCATGGTGTTTTTTGCTTTAGTGTTTGTCTATCAATGTGTTGTTTATGCCTTCGACTTCGCTCGAACCCTTCGACTTCGCTCGAACCCTTCGACTTCGCTCAGGGTGACAGAGGTGCCCTCAAGTTTCTCAAACCCTCTCTTCCTTTCGTCTTCTGGCTATTTTATGGTAAGCAAAAGCCAGCATGCTGATAATCAGGATGCTGCTAAAAAACAATGCGATATATCGCCCTGTGTAGTAGGGGGCGGGCCTGAATCTGAACTCTATTTCATGCGTTCCTGCAGGCAGTACCATGCCCCGCAGGATGTAATTGACCCGGAAATGGTCTGCTTTTTCGCCATCAATGTGTACCTCCCAGCCTTTTGGGTAAAAGATCTCGGAGAATACGGCCAACTGATCTGTGGTCGCTGTGTAGTTATATAATAGTTTATTCGGTTGGTAATGGGTAAGCTCAATAAATGCCTCGGGGTCATTGATGAAAGACTTTCCTTCAACAAAACCAGCAAAGCGTTTATCAATCAGTGCCTCCTTCCTGATGTCAAGTGTTTCGAGGGCCAGTATCTCTTCACCGGCATTCTCTACAATCCTGTAATCACTTACCATCCAGGCATTGCCGGCGGCAAAAGGGTTGTGGATGGGTGCTGCCTGCGGATGGTAAATGATGTATCGTGTGTTTAGCATATTCAGGACATTGTTTTCAGACATGTGTGATTTATCTGCATTTTCACTCCTGCTCATGGCGATGTGATTGCCAATGTTGTTCATTTCATCCACAAGATGCACATCGATCAGGTCCTGGTACCTTTGCAGTTTCGCACCATGATAACCTCCTGTTGAATGGTGAAAATAAGAGGCATGCGAGCTGTTAAATGTGCTGGTGGCCATGTCTAATACCCGAAACTGTTCTTCGTCTTCCAGGATGAAGCGATCGGCAGGTCTGAGCTCAAAGGGGCGCTCTGCCGTTCTTCTGTGTACAAAATTTTCGTCGTTGAGGTAGCGGCGGTTCACTGTCCACATATCCACGGTGATGAGCAATATGATTATGGCCAGGAAGAGTGGTTTTCCAATAATTTTTTTTGCAAAGAGCAGGGTGATGCTTGCTGCGAGTGTTGCAAAGAGGAAGCTGCGAAGTGCATCGGCACGGAAAATCGCCACCCGGGCATTTTCAAGATTATACACAAACTCCCTGATCTGCGCTGCCATGGCGGGTTCATCTGCTGCCCAACCGCTAAATGCCTGCGTCTCCAGCTGGCTGGTGAATGAGAAGAATGTTTTTGGTGCCAGATAAAACAACAGCGACAACCCGGCTGTCATGCCAACGGCAGTCAGGAAAGACTTGTCTTTTATGGAGAATGTCTCCCGTTTTTCTGTTAAGCGGTAGAGGCCGAGAAAAGCCAGCGCCGGTATGCACAACTCCACGATGACCAGCGTCATGGATACTGCCCTAAACTTGTTATAACCTGGAACGTAATCAATGAAAAAGTCGGTCAGGGGCATGAAATTCTTACCCCACGACAGCATGATGCCCAATATGATGGCCATCAGCAGGCTCCACTTTAAGGGTCCTTTTACATAAAACAGGGCCAGGAAGAACAGGAACAGCACCACTGCACCAACATAAACCGGTCCTGATGTAAAGGGCTGGTTGCCCCAGTAGCGGTTTTCCTGGGATATGAAATTTCGAAAGGCCGGGTCAACCGCATCCATTGCTGATGGGTGGTTCCCAATGGCACCCGTAGCGCCGCCTTTGGCATTTGGAATCAGTAATGTGAGTGTTTCATCGATGCCGTAACTCCAGTTAGTGATGTATTCCTTGGTTAGTCCCGTGGATTGCGTTTGTTCGCCGATGGTAAGCTCACTGCCTCCACGCATCGTTTCAGAGGTGTAGGAGTAGGTTCCCCAGAAGTTGCCGATGTTGACGCCAATGGCAATGACAAGTCCGGCTGTCAGCACCCCGATCTTGTACAAAAACTTTGAGAAATTCTTTTGGCTGACATGTTCTTTTAACTGCACCAGCCCATAGAATACCACAATGATTCCGAGGTAATAAGTGATTTGAAAGTGGTTGGCAAATAACTGAAGGCTCATGAAAATTGCAAACAACAAACCGCCTGCTAAAAGCTTGCCTTTGAAGGTATAAATGATGGCACCCAGTACCGGAGCCATGTAGCCTATGGCAACGGCTTTGGAGTTATGGCCTGCTTCTATGATGATGAAATGGTAAGAGGAGAGGGCGAACCCAATGGCACCGGCCAGGGCAATCCACGGGCTGACTTTAAGCATCAATAAAAAGAGAAAAAAGCCTGCAAAGTACAAGAATATCATATCTGCTGGCTCAGGCAGCCAAAGCGTCATGACATCATGAAAAAAATTGGAAACATTGTTTGCCCATTTCAGAGAGATTTGAAATGCAGGCATCCCACCGAACATTGAATTGGTCCATAGCGCTTCCCTTCCTGTTTCTTCGCGAAAATCGATAATTTCTTTTGCCATTCCTTTCCAGTTGACGATGTCGGGCTGTTGCAATCGCTTGCCTTCGAGCACGGGACTAACATAGACAAGTGTCATGATGACAAATAGGGCGATGGTGGCCATGTAAGGCATGAATTGCCTGGCACTGACTAACTGGATGATCTCTTTAAGACTTCTCATTGATGTCGGATGTGTGGATTTTAATTTCTGGATGTCAATTTCTGGAATTGTCTATTTTGGTTAATCATCGTCAATTTCCTCAAAGTCAACATATTCACCGATCTTGTCAGAATCAGTGTGCTTTTCCTTTCCGTTTTGATTAATGCGCATCCCTTGCTTTTCGCGTCTTTCCTTTGCCCTGGCAGCACCGGGGTTGTTGCGGTAAAATTTGTCCCTGTGCCGGTTCAAATACCATTGTCCGATCCTGGGGAAAACAAAGGATATCATAATCCTGAAAATGAGATATATAAGTACAAAAGTTGCGATGATTCTTAGCATAACGAATGTTTTTGACTGATGAGCAAAAGTACGAAAAATATGGCTTTTTAAGATGGGGGGAAAGCGTATCTTTGTAATTTCATTCATACCTGTTTTTGTAAACACAACATTTAAATGCGTCATTCAGAGCGTTTTTTGCCTGCTACCCGTGAAGAAACAGACAGGCTTGGCTGGGACAGGCCCGACATCATACTGGTTTCCGGGGATGCTTATGTTGATCATCCATCCTTTGGGGTGGCGGTGATGGGTCGTGTGGCAGAGAGCCTGGGCATGCGTGTGGCGATTTTGCCGCAGCCCAACTGGCGCGACGACCTGCGTGACTTTAAAAAACTTGGTGCACCAAAGTATTTTTTTGGTGTTACGGCTGGTGCCATGGATTCAATGGTAAACCATTATACTGCACGCAGGCGCCGGCGCAGCGACGATTCATATACGCCTGGCGGGCGAGCAGGGTACAGGCCTGATATGCCTTCAATTGTCTATACCCGGATTTTGAAGGAGCTTTATCCTGAAGTGCCGGTTATCCTTGGTGGAGTTGAAGCATCCATGCGGCGCCTGGCGCATTACGATTACTGGCAGGATAAAGTAAGGCAGTCCATATTGATGGAAAGTGGCGCCGATATGCTGATTTTCGGCATGGGCGAGCGGCCGTACGTCAGAATCATTGAGTTGATGCAAAAAGGAGTTCCCATCCATTCCCTGCATAATATCCTGCAAACAGCCTTTGTACAAAAGGCTGATGAGCCTCCACCACCTCTTAAGGATGCAGAAATGGTCGAGCTACCTTCGTATGAGGAGGTGCTGAAGGATAAAAAGGCATTCATGGAGGCTTTTCGCTTGTTTGAAGAAGACAGCAACCAGTGGTCGGGCAGGCGGCTTTTGCAGCGCCATGGCTCAATGATGGTGGTTGTTAATCCTGCCTACCCGCCTGCTGACCAAAAGTCAGCCGATATGCCTTATGATCTGCCGTACACCCGGCTGCCGCATCCCAAATACATCAAAAAACCACCCATTCCTGCTTATGAGATGATACGTTTCTCGGTAAACGTACATCGTGGATGCTTTGGTGGCTGCAGCTTCTGTGCCATTGCGGCCCACCAGGGAAAGTTTGTCGTGAGCCGTTCCGAACGAAGTGTGTTGCGCGAGCTTGAGGAGGTTGTGAAAATGCCGGGCTTTAAAGGGCACATCAGCGACCTGGGTGGCCCATCTGCCAATATGTACAAAATGGAGGGCATCGACAAGTCTGTCTGCCGCAAATGCAAACGGCCGTCCTGTATTTTTCCTGATATTTGTAAGAACCTGAATTATGATCACCACCCACTGTTGCAGCTTTACGACCGCGCGATGCAGACCCAGGGTGTAAAAAAACTGACCATTGGCAGTGGTGTCCGCGTGGATATGCTGGTGGGTCGCAAACCGGACATTTCTCAAAAATATGGATTAAATGCCTACTCAAAAAGGCTTATTCGTCATCACGTATCCGGCAGGCTGAAAGTAGCACCGGAGCATACCGAGCCGACGGTGCTAAAGAAAATGCGAAAACCGTCATTTAAAAGCTTTGAGTTGTTTTACAGCAAGTTTAATGAAGTCTGCAAACAAGAAAAGTTGCCCTGGCAGCTGATACCATATTTTATCTCCGGGCACCCCGGCAGCAGCAGTCAGGATATGCTGCGACTGGCAAAAATAACCGCCCGCATGGGATTGCATGTTGAACAGGTTCAGGAGTTTACTCCGACACCCATGACGCTCGCCACCACAATGTATTACACAGGTATGGATCCCTACACGGGCGAAAATGTATATGTGGCCAGAAGCGATTCAAATAAAAAGCAGCAAAAGGCTTATTTCTTTAACAAAAAACAGCAAAAGCCAAATAAAAAGGCCGGTTCAAAAAGATGAACCGGCCTTGGGGTGATAATATAAACCTAAAACCTAACCAAAACTATTTGTGAGTTTTTTCCGAAGATACAGAAAGTCTCTTTCTGCCTTTTGCTCTTCTGGCAGCTAATACCTGTTGTCCATTTTTAGTGGCCATTCTTTTTCTGAATCCGTGCTTGTTCTTTCTTCTTCTTACTGAAGGTTGGTATGTCCGTTTCATTTGTTGTTCATTTTATCTGTGAGTAATGCCTGATCCAAAAAGAAAGGCAGGCAGCCTTGTAATTTTGGACTGCAAAAATAGTAAAATATTTTTTGATGACAAGTTATTCTTAGAAAACTTTGCAAAAAAACTAATCCAATACGATATCCTTAAGCCTGCTAAGCTTTCCATCCACATAGACCATCAGGTTATAACTGCCTGCCTGCAGCCTTTCCGGGTGAATGATGTCGAATACAACCTCTACCGTTTCACCTGAATAATTCACTTGCTGCACTTCGGTAAAAGCAATTTCCTCACCTGTTTCCTCAATCTTGTACATGTCGGGGTTTGCATACATAACCATTCCCTGGGGATCAAGCATAACGAGATGAATGGTTTTGATTCCGGTTTCTGCAAAAGTTGAACCGTCCAGTTCAAAGTTAATGAAGGTGTGGTCAACCCTCCTGGCTTTTGAGACATTGTAACGGTCAGCGCAAATGAGGCGATCCCATTTGGTCATGATACACATATTGTAAACATTCAATTCCTTGTTCTTTTCTACTTCGTCGAGCAGCGCCTGGTGAGCATTGGCGAGTTCGTCCATATCAGTACGAAGTGAATTGATCTCTTCAGAAAGCAGCTTATGCTGTAGCTCCATCTCTTCTTTTTCTGCCATTAGCAATAAGTTCTCTTCATGTGCTTCTTCAAGTTCTTTGCTGCGGGTATTAACACGCCAGCCCAGGTTGGCAATGCGCGTGTCTTTTTCGGCAATTTCGGCAGCATGTTCTTCCTTCAACAGCTCATTGGCAGCAATGTGTTCTGCAATGATCTCATCTTTAACGCTTATCGTCTCCTTCAATCCATTTACTTCGTTCTGAAGTGATTGGATTTGAGACTCAAGCTGCTCTTTTTCGTCAGTCAGCCTTCCTGACCTGTTCATATAAATGACATTTCCGGCAATGGCAATGGCCAGCAAAACTGCCAAAATAATGAGACCAATTTTTAAGCCTTTGTTTTGCTTGTCTGAACCTTTTTCTGTGTTGTTCATTGTGTTGAGATTTAGGGTAGGTTTATTTGGTTTTGATTATGTTTAGTTTTTGCAAGTTACGTAAAATAAATGACTTGCACAAAATAATTGCATCTAATGCAATCCTTATGAGCAGATTCAGGCATAATGGTTTCAAATACCCAAAGCAAGCCGTAAAAGAAAAGAAAATGCGGCCACTTTTTTATTTTACGGGCGCATTCTTTAGTGTGTGTACGAGGTATTCGTAAAAAAGTTCTACAGTTTTAATGTTGACCATTTCATCGGGTGAATGGGGGTTGCGGATCGTAGGCCCGAAAGAGATCATGTCGAGGTTAGGATATGCGGCGCCTAAGATGCCACATTCGAGGCCTGCGTGTATTACTTTTTGTGCAGGTGTTTTCCCGTGTAAATTCTTGTAAACCTCTTTCATCGTTTTCAGGATGGGTGAATTGACATTTGGTTTCCAGCCCGGGTATTCACCTGTTTGTTCAACTTCTGCACCGGCCATCTCAAACACGGTACGCATCATATTGCAGAGGTCCTGCTTGGCCGAATCAACGGAGCTGCGCTGCAGTGTAGCGATTTCCACCTTGCCGTTATCAGATTTCAGGATGGCCAGGTTGGTACTCGTTTCAACCACTTCGGGCATTTCGGGAATGTAACGGATGGCGCCGTTGGGGCAGGCATATACGGCATTGAATATGTTTGTACTTATTTCTTCTTTTATGACGGTACCGGGCAGGTTTGTTCCGGATACGGTGAGCACAATGCCCGGGTCAACGCTGCCTAATTCATTCTTTAAAACGGCCAGCAGTGTTTCAGCCATTTTCTCAAACTTTTCTGAATTGTCTTTGGGAATTGTAACAATGGCTGAAGCTTCGCGCGGGATGGCATTGCGCAGGCTGCCTCCGTCAACGGATGACAGTCGCAGGCCAAGGTCGCGGGCCGCCTGCCAGGTCAAACGATTGAGTATCTTTATTGCATTGCCGCGTCCAAGTTTAATGTCCAGGCCGGAATGTCCTCCTTTTAGCCCTTTAACATCAATTTTATATGCTTCGTGACCAGCAGGAACGGCTTCGTCCTCATAGCTAAAGAAGGCGTTTGTGTCCATGCCGCCGGCACATCCTATGTACAGCTCGCCTTCATCTTCCGAGTCAAGATTGATCAATATGTCACCTTTCAGCAGTCCGGGTTTGAGCGCAAATGCCCCGGTCATACCTGTTTCTTCGTCTATGGTAAACAAGCACTCTATGGGCCCGTGTTCAATATGATCAGCTTCGAGTACAGCAAGCGCAGCGGCTACACCAATTCCGTTATCAGCTCCAAGGGTGGTGCCACGGGCCTTCACCCATTCACCATCAATGTATGCCTCAATCGGATCCTTTGCGAAGTCGTGATCAGTGTCGTTGTTTTTCTGCGGCACCATGTCAAGGTGACCTTGCAAAACAATGGTTTGCCGGTTTTCCATTCCTGCCGTGGCCGGCTTGCGGATCACTACGTTGCCAACGTGGTCAACAACTGTTTCAAGACCAAGTTTTTCTCCAACGCCTCTTGTCCAGGCAATAATGGCCTCTTCTTTTTTTGATGGATGGGGAATGCCGCAAATGGCTTCAAAATACTTCCACAATGATTTGGGCTCCAGATTACTCAATGCGTTATTCATTCTTTTGCAGGTTTTATGAGGGTTAAAAATAATATTGTTTTCAGCAAAAATAGTAAAATCCCGGCGCACCTGGAAAAATTTCAGGAAGAATAAAGCATGCATCGATTGCAAGATCAATATTTAAAGCAAGGATTACAGCAACTTTTTTTGTATCTCGAGGTTAATCTTTGACATCCGTGGTATGATGTTCCCGTAACCTCTTTCTATGTTATGTATGCCGGTTAAGATCGTCGTACCTTCAGCAATTGCTGCAGCAATTACATAGGCCAGTCCTGCACGAAGATCCGGGATATCAATATGTATGTTTTTTGAACGCAATTTTGCCGGACCATTGATTACAGCGCTGTGATGATGGTTCATGCCCTTGAATCGGCAAGAGAGCTCGCCAAGGCAATGGGTTGTTGTTTGAACCTGGGCCCCCAGTTGCGCGAGGGCCTTGAGGTAGCCGAATCTGTTCTCATAAACGGTGTCATGTACCACGGAGATGCCATTGGCCTGGGTAAGCAAAATGGCAAAAGGCTGCTGCCAGTCGGTTGAAAAGCCGGGGAAAACATCGGTTTCAACAACAGCAGGCACCAGGGGTTTCGCCTTGTAAAACTTTATAGTTTGCTGATCTAAAAGATCAAACCCTCCTCCCACTTTTCTGTAATATGAAAGGAAATTTCCTAATATTTCAGGCTTGGCGCCTTTTACAATGATCTCGCCATCGGATGCACAGGCCAATGATGCCCAGGATGCTGCTTCAATCCTGTCGCCCAGAATATGCATGTTGCATCCTGATAGTTCTGTCACCCCTTCAACGCGGAACTCACGACCTGAGTCGGTGTATATGATCGCTCCCATGGACCTGAGCATGGTGATGAGTTCAATGATCTCTGGTTCGATTGCTGCATTGGAAATCACTGAGGTGCCTTCTGCCAGAACACTCAGGTACAAAAAGCTCTCTGTTGCACCAACACTGGGGTAGGGCAGTTTGATCTTTGTTCCCCTGAGAGGCCCTTTCCTAATGGCTTCAAAGCCGTCCTTGTTCTCTCTCACTTCTGCCCCGAAATTACGAATGGCTTCCACATGGAAGTCAACACCACGCAGTCCTATTGAACAACCACCAAGTACAGGGACCTTTACCTTTTCAAATCGTTGCAAAAGCGCACTCAGCAACAATATCGGAATCCTGTTGCTTCGGCTATGTGGCAGCTCTACTTCGTAACTGTTGAGTTGCGAGGGGTCAATGTTTAAACCCGTGGATGACTCCCAAGAAAAACGCACACCAATGGATTCCAGCATTTGACGCGTAATTTCTATGTCGCCAATTGGTGGCACATTGGTTAGCCGAGTCAAATCCTTGCTTAACAAACTGGCCACCATTGCTTTTGTGGCAAAATTCTTGGCGCCATGACAAGTAATTTCCCCGCTGATAGGCCTGCCACCTTTAATAATATATGCATGTTGCTTCATAAACTCAAGCTCTTTTTTATCTGTTTATATTTGCGTAAGTGGTTGTATGTCTGCGTCTTGTATTTCTTCCTAAGATGGCGAATGGATGTTAGATATTAATTAGAAGTTAGAAGTTAGATTTTCTTTTTCCAACCTCTATCTTCCAACCTCTAACCTCTAACTTCTACCATCCAGGTTGCATAATCATCCCCCTGTGTGTCAAAATTTTCAACATGGGTGTTTTATATGACTTTTTGTTCCAGTTCAAGGTTTACACCGAACTCATTAAAGACGCGCTTTTGTATTTCATCAACAAGGCGCAAAATATCATAACCGCTTGCATTCCCAGCGTTAATGATAAAACCACTGTGTTTTTTGGATACCATGGCACCACCGATCTGGAATCCTTTTAACCCCAAGGCGTCAAGCATCGG
>SKOK01000148.1 GCA_007120085.1 Bacteroidales bacterium
AAACAACAAACAACAAACAACAAACAATCATAAACCATAAACCAGTAACCATAAACCAATATGAGCGTTCTCGTAAACAAAGACTCCAAAGTGATCGTCCAGGGCTTCACCGGCTCAGAAGGAACCTTCCATGCCTCACAGGCAATAGAATACGGCACCAATGTCGTAGGTGGCGTAACCCCCGGCAAAGGTGGCCAGCAGCACCTCGACCGCCCCGTTTTCAATAGTGTTAAAGATGCTGTTGATGCAACCAACGCCAATGTCAGCCTGATATTCGTGCCGCCGGCCTTTGCGGCAGATGCCATC
Organism: Bacteroidales bacterium; assembly: GCA_007120085.1. GTDB lineage: Bacteria > Bacteroidota > Bacteroidia > Bacteroidales > UBA7960 > PUPG01. Next base: position 307 of record SKOK01000148.1, read on the forward strand.
ATGGAAGCGGCCGACGCAGGTATTGCCGTCATCGTATGCATCACAGAAGGCATCCCCGTACAGGACATGCTGAAAGTCAAAGAGTACCTCAAATGCCGGTCTTCAAGGCTCATAGGACCAAACTGCCCGGGCATCATCACCCCCGGTGAAGCCAAGGTAGGCATCATGCCCGGATTTATCCACAACAAAGGCAGCATTGGCATTGTATCGCGCTCCGGCACATTGACTTACGAAGCCGTTGACCAGGTTACCAAGGCCGGACTGGGTCAGTCAACCTGCATCGGCATTGGTGGCGACCCCATCCCGGGCACCACCATGAAGGAAGCGGTGGAGCTGCTTATGGAAGATCCTGACACAGAGGCCATCATCATGATTGGAGAGATCGGTGGCGGTATGGAAGCCGAAGCTGCGCGCTATGTCCGCGACCACGGAACAAAGCCAGTCGTCAGCTTCATCGCCGGGGCCACAGCTCCCAAAGGCCGCACGATGGGACACGCCGGCGCCATCATCGGCGGCAAAGACGATACCGCCGAAGCCAAAAAAGCCATCCTCAAAGAATGTGGAATACACGTGGCCGACTCCCCCGCCGAAATCGGTCAAACGCTCAAAAAAATAATGGTTTAGAGTTTGGGGTTAGGAGTTTGGAGATTGCAGTTTGGAGTTTGGAGTTTGCAGTTTGGAGTTTGCAGTTCGCAGTTCGCAGTTTGCAGTTCGCAGTTCGCAGTTCGCAGTTCGCAGTTCATATCCATTGCCGTCTGCTTTAGCTGACGGTAAAAGGGCATTACTACTCTCAGGGGGGCTTTAGCCCCATTTAAAAATGTCTGGCCATCTGGCTTTTATGGGACTAAAGTCCCCCTGAAATTCTAGCACTTCCTACCCGTTGACTGAAGTCAACGGCAATGGATACAACAAGTAGTTCTTTAAAAACTCAAAAAACTGAAATACAGTTTTTTCGCAAAATATGTCATTAGTAATTGAAAGCCACTGCGAGAAACCTGTGACCCGTCCTGAATTATTTGTACATCTGCACATTTACAAATTTGCACATCAGTCTTCTTCTTCTTCAATAAGATAATACTGTAACGCCCCAATATCGGGTCGTTCAGTGCGGTCACGGCCAAGCAGGTCGAAGGGGATCTCATGGGCAATATCGGGATTGCCGGCACCGATGGCAGGCGAATCCTCGGTCAAACGGAAATCATGCAGCTGGCTGTTGTTAAACAACGGATCCTGATTTACGATGGGGGCGATGAATGACTCAGTCCCCGTATCCAGCTGTGTGCGCAAGAGGCAGTGGTCAAAAACAAAATCCACCGTAGTGCCATCATGAATATCAAAGACAATTTCCTCCTGGTTGTTGCCATAAACAATAGTATTCCCAAAAAACAAGTGATCAAAAGGCCGCACCTGGATATTTCCGTCAATATCGCGGTAATAATTGTTGATAAACACCGAAGGAGTATTGCGGATGTCTATCCTGTAATAATTGGCAATGGTAACATGGCGAAAATCGTAACTGCCGCCGAGGGCCAGGTACATGGCATGCTGGCCGCAATTGGCAATGGCCAGATTCTCAGCAACCACGTGACTACCCTGCGCAAGCAGGCCCACCAGGCTCATGTTTTTGATCACGGTATTCCTGATGCGTAAGGTTGGCTCGGTCAGGCTGCCAATGGTATCGACGTGCAGGCCGACGCTGCCATTTTTAATGATGGCATGGTCAATCTCGTGATCTTTGCTGGTAGCTGTAAGAAAGATGCGCCCCCACTGTCCGGGCTGTTCCTGGTAAAATGGTTCGAGCCTGTCGCCCTGGAAGGTAACCGGAAGTTCAGCACTACCAGTAACCTTCAGTGAAGATTGCCGGAGAAATACCAGGCTTGCATTGTTGTGAAAATGAATCCGCGCACCTTCCCTGATACTTAGTGTTACCATAGTATCAACCACGGCAAGCCCATAAATCACGTAGGGCAGGTCGGCCGTCCATTCGGTATCCTCCTTTATGAGATGGTAAGAAAATCCTTCATCCGGCCTGATGAAATGTGCATCCTGACCCCAGGCAACCAGCTTTACATCCTGGACGTTCTGATTTGTATTGAAAACAATGCTGTCAACAATGGTCAGCGGCAAATGCTGATTCACAGGATCAACGGTAACCTCCACAAAAACAAAAAGGCTGTCATTCGCTTCTATGTCAACATCCTGTATGGTAGTGCCGGAACGGCCATCAACGTTCATCCTGTAATGGGAAGCGGGTCCACCAGCCAGTGAAACGCTGTTAATGCGTATGCGCCTGTTGTGCGTATTGTAAACCTTAAATGAGCGTGTGGCCGAACCCAAAGTAGTGAAAACCGTGTCAAACAGCAACGAATCAGCAGAAAAGCTTAACTTGATGGCCGGGTCACTGTCAAAGCCATCATCACGGCACGACCAAAACACCGAAACCATCAACACAATCACAACAAAAGAAACTACTGTTCGCATCATTATCATAAAAATTTAAAGCGTCATTTCGAGTGGTTAGACCCCGCGAAAGGTCGGTGGCCACAATGCTGGAATGACATTCGGTTCAGCCGCGTACATTACCAATCCCTGACCGGGTGAGACCACGGTGTGGTTTAATGTGAATGGTCCCGAATACAATTCGGGGAGAATGGAAGCACAAATTGGAAAACGCACACCTGACACTTATGTTATAATGTCAGCAAAAAATTACACAAAATCATTTGCGACTACAAAAATAAATGTAATTTTGCAGGCTAAAATAATAAACTATGGCAAAAAGCAATAAAAAACAAAGCAAACAAGACGACAGGAACATAGTAGCGGTTGAGAATGCGCTAAGCAAGTCGGAGCAGTTCATTGAAAGAAACCAGAATACCATCATATATTCGGTGGCCATTGTGGTTCTGCTGATCGCCGGATACATCGGTTACACCCGTTTTGTTTTAGGTCCACGCGAGCGGGATGCACGTGCAGAGATGTTCATGGCAGAGAAATATTTCGAGCGCGGTGATTTTGAGCTGGCCCTCGAAGGCGACGGTGAATACCTGGGCTTTCTGGATATTATCTCTAACTTCCGGATGACCAAAAGCGCCAACCTTGCACGTTACTATGCAGGCATCAGCCTGATGCGCCTGGGCGAATGGGAAGAAGGTATCGACCATCTGAATCGGTTCCGCACCCGTGACCAGCTTCTTGGTGCGATGGCCTTTGGCGCCATAGGCGATGCATACTGGGAACTTGAAGACCTGCAGCGTGCCGCAAGGTATTACCGCAAAGCATATCAATACAAGCCCGACAGGCTTACGACACCTGCTTTCCTCCTCAAGGCAGGCCTGCTCTATGAGCATAAAGGTGAATATGCAGAAGCACTGAGGCTCTATGAGAGAATCCAAAGAGAATATGCGGACACCGGAGAAGGCAGGGAGATTGAAAAATACATCGCGCGTGCCAAAGCCAGGAGATAAAAACCTTATATCATGGTAAAAAAAAGAAATCTTTCCGACATTGAAAGTACTGAAACAATCGATGCCAGCGAAACCCGGATAGGCATCATCGTATCAGACTGGAACAAGAAAATAACGCAGGCCTTGCTCGAAGGAGCAATCAAAACCCTTAAAGCCGGCGGCATCCTCAACGAAAACATCATTGTATATCACGTGCCGGGCAGCTATGAACTGCCACAAGCCGCTGCAAAGATGCATG
>SKOK01000299.1 GCA_007120085.1 Bacteroidales bacterium
ATAAACAAAGGAGTTTCTAATTTCTAATTTCCAATTTCTAACCTCCAACCTCCAACCTCCAACCATTAAACCATTAAACAATTCAACAATTCAACAGTTCAACAGTTCAACAGTTTTAAACGATTCAAAAATAAATTTCACAGAGTCACACAGAGTTTTTTCGTTCTGTCTTTCAACTCCAAAACAATTCAACGATTCAACAGTTCAACAGTTAAACAATTAAACAAACCTCCAACCTCTAACCTCTAACTTCCAACATCTAACAATTCAACATCTAACAATTCAACAAATGCTCACCACCACCGACCCCCAATGGCTCACCCTCTGGCAAGGCAGTCCGGATCAATCCCCTTTTGCCCATCCAGGCTACCTGTCCTTGTGGGAGGATGGCAAGACCCGTGCAATGGCAGCGGCGCACAGAGTGACGGGAGGTCATGTTTTCTATCCCTTCCTGCTGCGCGATCTGCGCCAGGAGCCCTTTTGGCCTGATACCACCTCCGGCAGCGGCGCATTCGACATCACCTCGCCATACGGCTATGGCGGCCCGGAGTGGATTCCTGATGCCGGCACGCCTCACGCTTCCGCGGAAGCGAAAGATCAGCATTACCGGGATTTTTATGATGCCTTTCGGCGATGGGCGTACGAAAACAAGGTGGTAAGCGAATTTATCCGTTTTTGCCTGTTCACTGAAGTGCGAAAGACATACCCGGGTACTGTCGAACATAACAACGACAACGTCGTGGTGGATATCCTCCGTTCGTCTGACCAGGCCTGGCACTCTTTTAACAGCAAGGTGCGGAAAAATGTGCGCACGGCCATCCGCAACCAACTGAAAGCCGTGCATGACCCCGAAGCCCGGCACCTCGACGAATTCATCAAGGTGTACTACCATACCCTGGAACGCCGAAGCGCTGCACCCTTCTATTTTTTCAACAAACAATGGTTTGAAAGGCTGTGCCGGCAGCTGAACGGCAGATGCAGCTTCTTTCATGTGCTGCATGGCGGCGAGGTCATCGCCTCAGAGCTGGTGCTGCTGTCTGCCAAACGCATCTATTCCTTCCTGGGCGGCACTTTGCATACGTATTATCACCTGCGGCCCTCCGACTACCTCAAATATGCCATCCTCGAATGGGGGCGCGAGGCCGCATACCAACAGTTTGTCATCGGTGGCGATCATAAGCCGCACGACGGCATCTTCGCATTTAAAAAAAGCTTCACGCCCGGAGGTGGTATCCCTTTCTATACAGGCAAAATGATATTTGACCCGAAAACATATCAAGCGCTGACAGCAAAGGGGCAAGCAGATGAAGGTTTTTTCCCGGTTTACCGCACCAACCGCTGACAAAACAAACAATTCAACAGTTAAACAGTTAAACAGTTAAACAGTTAAACAGTTAAACAATTAAACAAACATCCAACCTCTAACTTCTAACTTCCAACAATTCACCAACAATTCACCAATCCCTATGAAGCTCAACGAATTCATACAACGCCACCAGCTTGGCTTTCTCAGGTACGTGGTATATTTCGTGATCATTCTGCTGGGCTTTCACGTGATCTACAGTGCCCTGATCGACAAGGACACCCTCATGATACCCGGTCTCGAAGGACTTTATATGTACCTACGCGGCCTGCTCTTTGTCCACAGCGCCTGGGTGGTGGAAAACATCATCGGCTACGAGTTCATCCGGGAAGGCTACCTGATGCGCTTTGAAGGGGGCGGCGGCCTGCTGGTCGATGAGAGCTGCTCGGCAGTCAAGTGGTTTGCTCACTTCCTGGTGATGATGCTGCTGTTTCCCGGTCCCTGGAAACACAAGCTGTGGTTCATTCCGGTGGGAGTCCTGATCACACATGCCGTCAACATCATTCGCATAGCAGGGCTCGCCGTGGTATTTGTCAACCAATACAATGCGTTCGACTTTTACCACGATTACGTGTTCAGGCCCTTCTTTTACCTCGTGCTCTTCCTGATGTGGGTGGTGTGGGTAGAATACATATTTCTGCCTGCAAAAGCAAAAAAGTAAAAAAACTTTACCTTTTTAGTCTGAAAGTTCTTTTAATTTGCCTATTTGACGGCCGAATTATTTTTTTGGTTAATTGTTTAACAATTTTTATATCTTTGCATTTGGATTGATTGTAATAAATTGGATTGATGCATATAAGACTACGAAATATCTTATTGAGATACTCACATCGCTTTGTTTCACCATATTTGGTGCTTTCCCTGGATGTCTTGCTGGTTATGATGGCCTTCATTACCGCTTACATGCTTCGCTTCAACTTTGTGCTTAGTGCCGGTAATGTGGAGACCATGTTTAAGCAGCTCCTGGTGTATGCCGGCATACAGCTGGTGTTCTTTTTGTTATTGAAGACGCACAGGGGCATCATCCGCCACACCGGTTTGAATGATGTATTCCGGTTGTTCGTTGCCGTTACCTTGTGTTTGTTTTCTGTCCTGGTTATTTCATCATTTTTTTGGATGATAAAAGGGTTTCAGTTTCTTTCCTTTTCTACATCGATATTGTTGATCGCTTACATGGCGAGTCTTATGTTGTTGTTTTTGTTCCGTTTCGGCATCAAGGTCACGTATTTGTCGCTTTTGCGTATAGGCAGTCGCCAGGACAATGCCCTTATATTTGGTGCCGGTGAGATGGGTATTGCAACGCAAAATACGATCAAAGCCACGACCAATTCGCCCTACCGGGTGGTGGGTTTCATTGACGACAACCCGGGAAAGCAAAATAAACTTTTTAGTGGGATGATGGTTTACGGGACATGTGCCCTCAATAAGGCGTTCCTTCAGAAAAATAACATTTCACACATCATCCTGGCGGTGCAAAACATGCCTGCAGCGCGGCGTAAAGAGATCATTGAGCAGTGTCTTGAGCTGGATGTGAAGCTGCTGACGGTGCCTGGCTTAAAAGACTGGCACGAAGGTCGTCTGCGTGTCAGGCAGATCCGCAAGGTGCAGATTCAGGAGTTATTGCAGCGAACCCCCATCAGGATCAAAAACGACAAGATTGGCAAAGAGATTGCCGGTAAGGTGGTGATGGTCACCGGCGCAGCAGGCAGCATCGGCAGTGAGCTGGCACGGCAGATCAGGAAACTCGATCCTAAACTCCTCATTCTGCTCGACCAGGCCGAAACACCACTCTTTGATCTTGAACAGGAGTTCCTGGCAACGGGCAACGGCATCAACAACATTCGTTATGTGCTTGGCGATGTGAGTCACCCGGGCAACATGCGACAGGTGTTTAAAAAATACAGCCCGCATATCATCTATCATGCAGCTGCTTATAAACACGTGCCCATGCTGGAAAGCAACCCGCTGGAGGCGTTGCGCGTCAATGTGCTTGGCACACAAAACATGGCACTCCTCGCATTTGAGTTTCGCGCCTCCGACTTTGTGCTGATCTCTACCGACAAGGTGGTTAACCCAACCAGCTTTATGGGGGTTAGCAAAAGGATGGCTGAAGTATTCATCCAAAGCCTTGGAAACTTTACCGGCAGCAGCACCCGCTATATCACTACGCGCTTTGGAAATGTGCTGGGATCAAATGGCTCCGTCATTCCGATATTCGAAAAGCAAATCGCCAAGGGTGGTCCGGTTACCGTTACGCACCCGGATATGAAACGCTTTTTTATGACCATCCCCGAAGCCTGTGAACTCGTACTCGAAGCCAGCGTGATGGGTCACGATGGCCAAATCCTTGTGTTTGATATGGGAGAACAGGTCAAAATCCTTGATGTCGCACGTAAAATGATACGCCTCTCCGGCCTCGAGCCAGATAAAGATATCGATATCGTGGTCACTGGCCTGCGACCCGGCGAAAAACTCTACGAAGAACTGTTCAACGATTCAGAAGAGAACCTCCCGACACATCATCCGAAAATCATGATCGCACGCGTGAAAAGCCTTGACTTCGAAAGGGTGTCACAAAAGCTAAACCAACTCGAAAGAATGATGGGCAAGCGACAACTCGAGCAGATCATGAAGGATGTTTGTGAAC
>SKOK01000178.1 GCA_007120085.1 Bacteroidales bacterium
AGTTGAGCCATTTCCTGCCCGTGGGCTAAAGGCAACGGCAATAGACGGCTCGCCGGCGTGTTGCTACAACATGGTAATTTCATTTGTGATGTTGACGCCGGCTTGTTGAAAGAGCAGGCCTACCGGACAGGTTTTCATTGTGTGCTCCAAGCACTTTGCTACTTTTTCCTTTGGTTCAGATGTTGCAATTTCAAGAATGAAATGCAGGTCGGTGATTGTGCCTGCATCGTCAGGCTTGTTTGCATCCACAAGCACTTCCATTCTGTGAAATGGCAACCGCATTTTTTGAGCTACCATGGCAAATATGGTTCCAATGCACCCACTGAAACTCATGACACAGATTTCCAGGGCGGTAGGACCGCTGTTGCTGCCGCCTTTGTTTTCGGGGAGGTCAATGACCAGGCTGTGATTTCGTCCGTTGTCCACAACGGATTGAAATTCTCTTGTCCAGATTGATTTTGATTTCATATTTTTAAGAAATTAGAAATTAGAAATTGTTTTTAGAGCTTGTTCTAAGTCTTCGATGATGTCCTGGGCGTCTTCGATTCCGACAGATAGCCTTACGAGGTCATCAGAAATGCCTGCTGCCAGTTTGTTTTCTTTGCTGATGCCTGCATGTGTCATTGATGCAGGATGCTGGATGAGTGTTTCAACGCCACCGAGCGAAACAGCCAGGATGGCAAGATTTACGTTGTCCATCAGTTTACGTCCTTCCTCATAGCCCCCGGTGAGTCCAAAGCTCATCATTGCACCAAAGCCCTTCATCTGCAACTTGGCAAGCTCATGCTGCGGGTGTGTTTTAAGTCCGGGGTATTTGATCCAGGCTACTTTGGGATGCGATTCGAGGAAGCGTGCAATCTGCATGGCATTATCCTGTGCACGTTCGATACGGATGCCCAGGGTTTTCAGGCCGCGCAAGACCATATATGACTGGGTGGGGTCCATATTGCAACCCATATATACCATACAATGTCGAATCTTCTTATAAATCTCTGCCTCTTTTGTTACAATGACGCCACCTACTATATCGGCATGACCATTGATAAACTTTGTGATGGAATGCAGTACGACATCGGCACCGAGGTCAAGGGGCTTCTGCAGGTAGGGTGAACAGAAGGTGTTATCAACCACCAGCAGCAGTTTGTGTTGATCCGCTATGCGGGCACACTCCCTGATATCTGTAATATTGATGGTAGGATTGGCCGGAGTTTCAATATATAGAACCCGCGTGTTTGGTCTGATCGCACTGATTATTTCATCCGGATTTGATGTGTTCACGAAGCTTGCTTCCACATTAAACCGCGAGAAATCCTGCTCCAGCACTCCCCTGGCCGGGCCATATACGGCATCTGAGCTGATGATATGCTGACCTGCGCCAAGCAATGCCATATAAACGCTGGTTATTGCACCCATTCCTGAAGAAGTGGCAATGCCGTCGTAGCCGTTTTCCAGCTCGGCAACACATTTTTCAAACGCACGGATGGTGGGATTGCCGATCCTGGTGTAAATGTAGCCATCACTTTTGCCCGAAAAACAATCGGCACCGTGTTGCGCATTTTTAAATTTAAACGTAGAGGTTTGATAAATAGGCACCGTGGCACTGCCATAATGATCCTCTATTTCTCCTGCGTGAATGAGTTTGGTGTTGAATCCTTTGTCTTTGGTTTTCATTTGTTTATATTTTCGTAAGTGAATGTATATCAGTAGTATGTATTTGTTTTTAAGATCGGGAATGGAAGTTAGATATCAATTAGAAGTTAGAATTTAGAAGTTAGATTTTCTTTTTCCAACCTCCAACCTCAAACCTCAAACTTCAAACTTCCATCATCCAGTTCATTCATAATTTTTAACCATGTGCTTCTGATAGTGTCATTTATTGGCGAATGCATTTCAACGAGTGTTTTCCCTGCAATCATCGCGCGTGTAAAAACATCATCAAAAGGAATATCAACAAGGTGGGTTATGCCCTGCTGTTGCAGAAAACTTTTCAGTTCGGCTGTTTTTTCCTGGTTGATATCATGTTTGTTGACAATGCACATCATGTTGATGCGAAACTTTTTGATGACTTCAACGAGGCGTTTCAGGTCGTGGTTCCCTGCTGCAGCGGGTTCTGCTACCAATATCACCAGGTCGGCGCCTGAGAGTGATGAGATCACCGGGCAGCCAATGCCTGGTGGACCGTCAACGATGATGAATTCTTTCTTCTGTTGTTTTGCTAATGATTTCGCTTCGTTTTTGACCTGTGCTACGAGTTTCCCCGAGTTGCCGGCGCCGATGTTGAGTGTTGCATGCACCATTGGGGTATTCAGCCTGTTGTGTGAAATGAATAACTGACCGCTGTGCGCCGGTTTCATCTGTATAGCATTGGCAGGACAGATACGTGCACAATAGCCGCAGCCTTCGCAGCTGACGGTATTGACCATACACGTATTCTCCCTGATGGCGATGGCATCAAAACTGCATATTTGTTCACATGTACCGCATAAGGTGCATGCTTCCTGTTCAACAGCAGCATGATGTCCGCTGAAAAAGTCGTGTGCCTCCTGACAATCGGGTTGCAGCAGTAAATGCATATTGGCAGCCTCCACGTCGCAGTCGGCCACAACGGCAATATCCTGTGCCAGGAAAGCCAGTGAAGCTGCCAGGGATGTTTTTCCTGTTCCTCCCTTGCCTGATAAGACTACTATTTCATGCTTTTTGCCGCATTGCATGGATAATATTTTGAAGTTTTGAAGCAATCATTGGATTGTTGATCATGAGTTCACCCCGTGCATTGATTTCAGCAATTTTCCTGTCATATGGGATTTTCTCCAGGATTTGGATGCCGTTTTCCAGGCAAAAAATCTCAACGTTTTTGTCTCCGATGCCATCACGGTTAATCACAACGCCAAAGTCTTTGTCAAGCAGGTGCATTGTATCAACTGCCAGTTTGATATCGTTGAGGCCAAAGGGCGTTGGTTCTGTTACAAGGATGACGTAATCTGCATCCTGGGTGGCTGCCACCAGGGGGCAGGATGTTCCCGGTGGGCAGTCATAGATGTGCATGGGGGCGTAGTCGTAGCTTTTGCGCGCGAGCTGATGCAGCTTATGGATAAGTGGCACCGGCTGTTCCTCGCACGGCTCCAGCCGGCCTTCAAGAAACCTGAGTCCGTTGGTGGCAATGTCCCTGATCACACCAATTTTGTGCGGTTTCATTGGTAGTGCACTGGCCTCACACAGCTCAGAGCACGCGTAGCAACTGTGGCAAAGCTGTTCAAAGACAGTGATTGTTGTATTCAGTTGTATGATCGCATTAAAATTGCAGATTTTGGTGCATTCCCCGCACAAAGTGCACTTGCTTTCAATCCAGGCCGGGATCATTCGGTGTTGATCTGTGATGCTGACCGTTGTACCTTTGATGAAAATATGGTCATTGGGCTCTTCCACGTCCATGTCAACCAGCAGGGTAGGGTGTAAGTGGCATAGCAAGGCGGCAAGGTTTGTTGCAAGCATTGTTTTGCCTGTTCCGCCTTTTCCGCTGGCAATTGCTATGGTGAATGGTGCAGGGTTCATGGTTGCGGGTTCATTGTTACGGGTTCATGGTTACGGGTTAGTTAGTTACTGGTTAAGGGTTGATGGTTTATGGTTGATGGTTACTAATTTTTGGGTGATGGTTTCTGATCGATGATGTTTTCCTTGGAGGCGCGACTGTATTGGCCGGGCTTGACCGGTCATCAAAACAACCCGGGGTGTGCTGTAGGGCCGACACTGGGGTCGTCCGCAATCGAAAGTGCGGTGGCCACAATGCGGGAATGACATCAATGTTCTTGATTCTGTTTTTTTGCGCTCTTTGCGTGTTTTTGTCTTTGCGCTCTTTGCGAGGAACAAAAATTTCCACGCAAAGGCCGCAAAAAGTTCTCACGCAGAGCGCGCAAAGATGTCATTAGTTGCTATGGCGAAGAGCTTTGAATTCTCAAATTCTTAAATTTGCACATCTTCACATTTTCACATCTTCACATCTTCACA
>SKOK01000219.1 GCA_007120085.1 Bacteroidales bacterium
AGCTTCTCGAAAAGATCAATGCCACAGGTGAAGTTTTTCTTACCCATACCAGCCTGAAAGGCAAATATGCACTGCGCTTGTCAGTTGGACAGCGTACCACCGAGGCCAGGCACGTTGATCGTGTCAGGGAGATTATCAACAATGTGGTGCAGGATGTTTAGCTTATCAAGGTAGCTATACAAATAACTGCCTGACAGCAAGTTTTCCGACAAAATATTTCGCGCTTCATCAAAAAAATCAAGCACGGCAAACAGGATGGAGAGCAGTATGACCCATTTTAGCAACCCCAGTGCAAAGCCGGCCAGCTTATTCACAAAACCCAGCATCATCGCCTTGAAAAGCTTTGTGAGCAAATGCCCGAGCATGCGTATCATACCAACCACAATGATGAACATGATGATGAATGCGATGATCTTCACAAGCTGTATGTTCCAGTTTACCAGCTCACCAACGATGGTCCCGGCTATATTGGCAAACAGGATGGCGATGAATACACCGGCCACGAGGGCAACAAGGGTGGCTGCCTCATGAAAAAAGCCTTTCTGGAAGCCGCGAAAGGCACCGAACAGAAGGAAAATAGCGATGATCAGGTCAAGGATGTTCATGGCCAGGAATTTTAAATTCAGGAATTGCCAAGTTCAACGATTGCATCAAACTCTTCCGGCTTCAGGGGCATCACCGACAAACGCGCCTGCTTCACCAGTGCGATGTTTTCAAGACGCGGATCTGTCTTTATCTCGGCAAGGGTAACCGGTCTCTTAAAAGCTTTTTCGGGGACCAGGTCCACCACAACCCACCTTTCATCATCAGTAGTTGGGTCAGGATAATGCTCAGTAACCACTTTTGCAATGCCCATCACCTGCTTTTCCGAAACACTGTGATAAAACAAAACCAGGTCGCCCTCTTTCATATCCTTCATGTTGTTGCGCGCTTGGTAGTTACGCACGCCATCCCACAAAGTTCGCTTGTCTTTTTCAAATTGCTGCCAGGAATATGCCCCTGGTTCACTTTTTACCAACCAATAGTTCATATTTTTTTTGTTTAACATCATCGTTTTTGTAAACCCCAAATATCCCGATCGATGCCCTCCAACCTCCAACCCCCAACTTCTAAACGATTCAACGATTTAACAATTCAACAATTCAACAATTTATAAGTGAGCTCTTTAAGCAATTCGCCGCTATCTGTTGTTTCATTGTTCAGGCCTTTCGACATCAGATCGTATTTCCGAAGCAGTCCAATGCAGGCAATGGCTTTTTCTTTTGGGTAATTCCGGGCTGCCATCGCATAATCCTTTACAAAAAATGGGTTAACAGATAACTCAGCGGCTGCATTTCGCTGACTTTTGTCGCGCAGGCTGTGATAGAGCAATATCTTCGCAAAGAACTGGTACAACACACCACTTGTCAGGACAAATGGATTCGATTTGGGATTGTCCGCAAAATATTTAACGATCTGGTAGGCCTTTTGATTGTTCTTGGCACCAAGGGCATTCTGCAACTCAAAGATATTGTAGTCTTTGCTGATACCGATGTTTTCTTCAATGACTTTTGCCGTGATCTCGCTCCCCTTTTGGAGGTTAATAAACAGCTTTTGTACTTCATTGACGATCTTGCCAAGGTTTGAACCCAGGTGATCGGCAAGCATTTGCACTGCTGCAGGACCAATCCTGTATCCACGTTGTTTGACATAGCTGTCGATCCAGGGGGGCACCTCATTGTCGTACAGCTTCTTACCTTCAAAAACCACACTGGCCTTTTTCAGTTCTTTGTAGAGTTTTGTTCTTTTGTCAATGGTTTTATACTTGTAACACACCACAAATATTGTAGATTTCAATGGTTGCTGGACGTAAGGCAATAAGTCTTCAATGTTTTTGATGTGGTGTGCTTCCTTGATGATCACCAGGTTATGGCTGGCCATCATCGGGTAGCGTTTGGCTGTGGAAATGATGGTGGGGATATCTGTATCCTTTCCATACATTATGCTAAGGTTAAACTCTTTCTCTTCATCGGTAAGCACTTTTGCTTCAAGGTAATCTGAAATTACATCAATATAGAAGCTTTCTTCCCCGGTAAGGAAATAAATGGGGTAAAGCACTTTGTTCCGAATATCCTTCAGGATGTCATAAAATATCTTTTCAGCCATGGGCTTCTCTGTGTGTAAATGTGATGGAGGTTGGATTTTGCCACCTACGCATACGCAAAAATAATGAAAGCCTTTGAAAATTGCTGTTTTTTTTGGTGTATATTTGCAATAAGAAGATTTGATGATCTATTTGCGAAGCATATGCAAGCGTTAAACCTGCCAAAGGCTGCATTGAACATGCATCAAAGAGATGGAAAGCCCGTTGTTTTTGATGCTTTCAGGAAGCGATTTGTTGTTTTGACCCCTGAAGAGTGGGTGCGGCAACACTTTTTGTGGTTTCTCAAGTCGCACAGGGGGTATCCTGCTGGCCTTATGGCTGTTGAAGCATCTTTGCAATACAACCGGATGTCGCGCCGTGCCGATGCCATCGTGTATGGCAGTTCAGGCAAGCCCCTCATGATCATCGAATGCAAGGCCGCCACGGTGCCCATTACCCAGGATGTATTTGACCAGGTAGCCCGGTATAACTTTCCTTTTGGGGTTGATTATCTTGTTGTTACAAACGGCCTTACACATTACTGCGTCAAGCGTGATGCAGAAGCCGGCCGCTGGTTGCATCTCGATGATATCCCGCCATTTCCAGAGATAAACGGTCTAAAATCCGGATCAAACAACGCTCCCAGCTATAGTGCTACCGAATCCAGTGAATCAAAGCACAAATGAAACTACCCCGTTACTTGATTTTTTGGCTTCTGCTGATGTCAGTAATCAGTGCAGCTGGTTCTGATCGCTGGCCGGAAGTTTTAGTGGATGGCATTGGATCGCCGCACACGCTGCCCGGTCATGTGATATTTAAACTGACCCCGGAGGCAGCAGCCAAGTCGTCACAGCCTGATGAACTGCCGGAAAGTATCCTTTCACTGCTTCAAGCCAAAGAAGTAAACAAGCCTCAGCGGGTTTTCCCGGCTCACCGCTCCCCCGATGTCAAATATCATCCATCAGGTAATGCATTCAGCGACCTTTCACGAATTTTTGAAGTGTATGTGCTGGATTATGAACGAACGGAAACAGTTATTCATGCATTGGCTGCAACCGGATACGTTGAATATGTTCAGCCCAGGTTCTTGCCTCTTCCCGCGATTTATTATGCAGGTAAAACAGATGCCGGTGAAACTTATGTCCCCAATGACACCCTGGTTCACTTGCAGTATTACCTTGAGAAAATTTCCGCCTTTGAGGCCTGGGCCGTATGGAAGGGGGATACCAATACCGTGATAGCAATCGTTGACACAGGTGTCGAACTGCTGCATTCCGACCTCGTGGGTGCCATCAAGTATAATTATAATGATCCAATCAATGGAATGGACTCTGACGGCGATGGCTATGCTGATAACTTTTATGGCTGGGATCTTGGCGAAGGAAACAATGACCCTTCCTACAACAAGCGTGCCCATGGTGTGCATGTTTCGGGTATTGCTGCTGCCTCGGCTGATAACGTAACGGGCATTGCGGGTGTCGGTTTTCATTCTAAATTCCTTCCGGTGAAGATTGACGACGAGTTCGGGAGGCTTACCCGGGCATATGAAGGCATCGTATATGCTGCCGACCAGGGTGCAAAGGTGATCAATTGTTCATGGGGCAGCTTTTTCAATGCCGGTCCCTTTGGCCAGGACATCATCGATTATGCGGTGCTGAATCACGACGCCCTCGTTATTGCGGCGGCCGGCAATGCCAATACTTCGCAGCCATTCTATCCGGCTTCGTTTCAACGGGTGCTTAGCGTAGCCGCTACCGATACCCTCGACAGCAAAACTCACTTTTCCAGTTTTGGCCCCTTTGTTGATATCGCTGCCCCTGGTGTTGGTATTATCTCAACCTGGGTTAATGACACATATCTCACTTCAGGTGGCACATCAATGGCTGCTCCGGTGGTATCAGGTGCAGCCGCAATCATCAGGTCGTACTACCCCGGACTTGACGCACTGGAAACAAAATCCCTGCTGAAAATGACCGCCGACCCCATCGACGACCTGGAGGCAAACGAGGATTATGCCTGGCAGCTTGGTTATGGCAGGCTGAACCTGCACAGGGCACTCACCGAAAGCAAGCATGCATACATAACAATACCCGAAAAGCCCTGGGACGATGAGCAAATGGGCATGGTAAGGCCTGGACAGCAGTTTGAAGTGGTTGCGCAGTTTGTCAACCGCCTGGCTGCGGCCGACAGCCTGTATGCCATCTTAACAGTGAATTCTGAATTTCTTGAACTGGTTGAGGATTCAGTTTGGATAGGCAGGCTGGGTTCCAACGAGCAAAAAAACAATGCCGATAATCCTTTTGTGCTAAAGGCATTGCCTTCAATGCCTCATAACCATGAGGCCATTGTTACAAGCTGGTTTTATGATGGTTCACACAACTTAACTGGCAGAAAGTCTTACATCCTGACGCTCAACCTTGACTATATCAATGTGGAGGCCGGACGTATTGCCACCACCATTTCAGCTAAAGGAGCCGTCGGGTTTAATTATCCCAACAGGAACCAGGGACTGGGTTTGCGGGTTGATGATGGCTACACGCGCCTGAGGGCAGCCGGTATCATCATCGCGAAGAATGAAAATAGTGTGATTGACAATGTGTATGGTGAAGAAGAGGGGAGCTTCAGCGAAAGCATTCTGCCCTATAAATACCCAGTCTTGTTCCACGGTGAAGAGGCAGCCCCCATCATCGTGCGGGGCAGTTTGCGCGATGACCCTGTGCATCAAATATCACCTCTCAATTTAAATATTGACTACCAGGCATACTTCTGGGATGGTGACCAGGCCAGGGATTTCTTCATCCTGAGATACACAGTTACCAACCTAAGCAACACTGTACATCAAACGCTTCATGCCGGTTTTTTTGCCGACTGGGTCATGCGCGATATCAAGCTTCACCGGGCAGGCATTGATACAGAACTTCGTCTGGCTTATGCCCATGCCGAAGGGGTTAATGAACTTTCAGGAGTACAGCTCCTTTCGTTTGGCGACATGCACCATTACGCCTTTGACAACAAAGGCGCCAATGAGAGCATTAGGATTGACGATGGTTTCACCAATGAAGAGAAGTTCAATGCACTGACAACCGATCGTCCGCAGGCAGGCTTTTTTGGCAATGACAACGATGTTGCCTCGCTTGTCAGCAATGGTCCGCTGGCTCTTGCCCCCCTTGCAAGCATGGAGGTTGCATTTGCACTGCACGTAGCTGACAAGCTGCCGGACATGCAAAAAAATGCCAGGCAAGCCAAGTCAGTCTATCATGAACTGCTGAAGTCTGAAATTGAAGTTCCGTTGGGTGCCTTCAGCGTGCATCCAAATCCTTTTACCGATCATTTGTTCGTATATCTGCACGAGGGCTTTTCCGGGAAGTACGAACTTAACATATATAACCTTCTTGGGCAAGCTGTGAAGCGCGTTACGCTGTCTGCCCAGCAGCATGAAGCAGCTTATATGGCCGTTCCTGTATCAGATTTGCGGCCCGGCATCTATATGCTGCACATGGAAGGCCCGAATGTAAGTAGTGCCATACGTGCTATCAAGGTTCGAAAAGATTGATGCAAGGGTTTTCTATAAAACTGTAAATTTGTAAATTGTCATTTACCTGGTTTAATATTTTATTTATGGAAATAGAATACATTGGAGAACATTTAATGTGGGGCTATGCCGGTCGCTTTGCCCTTTTTGTTGCATTTTTTTCTGCCATATTTGCAGCAGTGGCCTTTTACATGGCATCTTCGGCCGGACGCATTGATTTCCGGCAGTGGCGTTGCTGGGCACGGCGCTCATTCAAACTGCACAGTCTGATGGTCATCATTGCTTCATTTGTTTTGATGTACATGCTGTTAAATCGCTTCTACGAGTACCGGTATGTATGGATACATATGGAGAATGACCTGTCACTCGGCTATAAGATCGCTTCTTTCTGGGCAGGACAGGAGGGAAGCATGCTGTTTTGGGCACTCATGCAGGTTGTTTTTGGCTTGCTGATCATTCGTTATGAGCGAAGGTGGGAGAGTCCCGTGATGACCATATTTTCCATCTCACAGGTATTTATGATCAGCATGTTGCTGGGTCTGCGGTTTGGTAGCATACAAATCGGCCTGAATCCATTCCTGCTGATGCGGCTGTCGCCAGAGAACATTGGTAGTGAATTTTTTCAGAATCCTGCCTATCTCTCTTTCATTACGGATGGCAATGGCCTCAACCCATTGCTGCGTAATTTCTGGATGATGTCACATCCACCGGTTACCTTCATTGGTTATGCTGCCGTGCTGGTACCTTTCTGTTTTGCAATTGCAGGTTTGTGGCAGCGCAAATACCACGATTGGATCAAACCAGCACTGCCCTGGACCATTCTTGGTGTGTTTTTCCTGGGCGCAGGTATCCTGCTAGGCGGAGTCTGGGCCTATGAATCACTCACCTTCGGAGGGTTCTGGGCCTGGGACCCCATCGAAAATGCCTCCTTGGTGCCATGGCTGGTGCTCGTGGCAGCACTTCACCTGATGCTCATCTCAAAAAGAAAAAAACACAGCTATGGGCCAACTTTCCTGTTTACCATCCTGTCGTTTGTGCTGGTGATCTATGCCACCTATCTCACACGAAGCGGTGTATTGTCCGAAACCTCCGTGCACTCTTTCGGAAGCGACGGAATGGGGTTGCACATCCTGACCTATATCTTTGCATTCCTGATGCTTGGCGTGGTGCTGCTTATAAGAAATATGAAACACCTGCCCTCCAAATCCAATGAAGATGTATTTAAACGTGAGTTCTGGCTGTTTGTAGCATCGCTGGTGCTGGTGCTGTCTGCGTTCCAGATTGTTTTCAGCACATCAATCCCTGTGATCAATAAATTCTTTGGCACCAGTCTCGCACCACCTGTTGATGTGGTAGCCTACTACAATAACTGGCAATTGCCCTTTGCCGTCGTGATGGCCCTGATGATCGGGTTCACCCATTTCATCAGGTGGGGAAAAAATGACCTTCGGAGGTTTTTTGTGAGCATAAGCTTTTCTGCCGGACTATCGCTGGCCACTGGCCTTGCATTTGTTTTCTTTTATGGAATATCTGGCCTGGCATATATCCTCATGCTGTTTGCGTCACTGTTTGCATTGTTCTCATCGCTCGATATCATGTTTCGCTTCAGGAACTATTTGCCTGGATATGGTGCCGTGGTTTCCCATCTCGGAATGGCGCTGATGCTCCTGGCAATCTTGCTTACATTTTCTAAAAAAGAAACAATCTCCCAAAATACCTCCGGGTATATGCTGGGCAATAATTTTTCAGAAACCGAAAACCTATTGCTGATAAAAGGTGAGATATTGCCTATGGGCGAGTACCACGTGACCTATGTGGGCAGGCAATTTGACGGGGAACGATTTCATTACCAGGTTGATTTTCTTAAGAAGAATAAAGACGGTGAATTCTATAAGGCATTTAGTGCATTTCCTACCGTATTGCTGAATGAGAGAATGGGGAATGTGTATGAACCCTTTGCAAAAGTGTTCCCCTTTCGGGATGTGTTTACGTATGTCACCTTTGCTGATTTGTCAGAAATTTCAGATGACGAGGCGTTTACGCTTATTGAGGAAATGCGCATTGCAGTTAATGATACCCTGCATTTTAACAATAATCACCTCATATTTAAAGAGATAATTACCAATGCCGATGAGGTTGACACCGATATTGACGATGTGCACGTTACGGCAGTGCTCGAATTGCATACACACTTTGGTCAGGTGTATGCAGTTGAGCCCACGATGATTGTGCGTAACGGTCGCGTGTTTTTTGATGATGCAGGCGTGAGGGAGCTTGATCTGCAGTTTCGTTTTGCGCGGGTAACAGATGAACCCTTTACCATTGAGCTGGAGGTTTATGAAGAGCAGCCTGAGTTCATCATTGTGAAGACAGTGTTGTTCCCCTTAATCAACCTGCTTTGGTTAAGTATCATCGTATTAATGGTTGGTCTATGGCTGTCTTTCATGGAAAGGCGCAGGGCTGCCAGAAGCCAGCCGGTGAAAAACTAGATCACGATGAAAAGGATAGAAAATGTGGCATTGATGGGGTCCGGAAATGTGGCAACGCATTTGGGAATGGCTTTTGTCGCCGCCGGTATCAGGGTCATACAGGTTTTTAGCCGCAATTTTGAAAAGGCTGAAACACTCTCCCGGAAGTTGTCCTGTGAGGCAACAAACGAACTCGCTGGTTTAACAGATGATGCTGACCTGTATGTCATTGCCATATCCGATGATGCCATTCCGGATGTTGTGACAGCTTTCCCACATCAGGGCAAGCTTTTGGTACATACTTCCGGCAGCACGGGGATGCAGGTTTTACAGGGAAAGACCGACCATTATGGTGTTTTTTATCCCTTGCAGACATTTTCGCGTGATGTGGCACTTGACTTCGGCAATGTGCCTTTGTGCCTGGAGGCTTCGGATGCTGAAACTGGTAAACTGCTTGAGGATCTGGCACTCAGGCTAAGCGTAAATGTATCCTGGATAAGCTCGGAGCAGCGCAGGAAAGTGCACCTTGCCGCCGTGTTTGCCTGTAATTTCGTGAACCACATGTATGCGCAGGCTGCAGAAATACTCGAAGACAATGACTTGCCGTTCGAGCTGCTGCGCCCGCTGATCAGTGAAACAGCACGCAAAGTGATGGAGGCACACCCTCATAGTGTGCAAACCGGCCCGGCCCGGCGCAACAACAGTGGCATTATCGATAAACACCTGCAAATGCTTGAAAAGAACCCCGGATTGCAAGAAATGTATCAGTACATCAGTGAAAGCATTATTTCGCATTATGGAAATAAATAAAAAATGTGAAAATGTGCAGATGTGAAAATATGAAAATGGGTAGATTGATTTGTGCGCCTGAGAACCCCGAGAGGTTCAATGTGAATAGCGCGGTATGAAATGCCGCGGAAGGATGCATCTCTCTGAATTTTGAACAACCTGCCCTTGCCCCCGCACGTGCGGGGCTATTCACATTAAACCACTCCGTGGTTTCCCTTGGCCCAGGATTGGTAATGCACACCGGCGACCCAATGTAATTGCCGCATTGTGGCCAAAACCCTTTTGTTGGGGCTGGGAAATCAGAATGACATGATGCATAGAACCAGAAACCATAAACCAGAAATTAGAAACCATAAACCCGTAACTATGAACCATGAACCCGTAACCGCATGAATTATAAACAATTATTAAAGAACATCAACACTTTTATCTTTGACGTAGATGGCGTGATGACCAATGGTCTCATCTTTCTTGGCCCCGGTGGCGAAATGCTGCGCAACATGAACGTAAAGGATGGGTACGCCTTGCAACTGGCTGTTAGAAAAGGCTATAGGATAATAATCATTTCCGGCGGCTCTTCCGAGTCTGTGCGGCAGCGCTTTGAGCAGCTGGGTATTGAAGAGATCCATCTTGGCATTGGGCACAAGAATAAGGTTTTTGATGAATTGATCCGTAAATATGATATCGACCCTGATCGTGTACTTTACCTCGGCGACGACATCCCTGACTACGAGGTGATGGCCAGGGTGGGCATAGCCGCCTGCCCGGCCGATGCCGTGGAAGAGATCAAAACCATCTCAAAATACATTTCACCCTTCAAAGGTGGCGAGGGCTGCGTGCGCGACGTGCTGGAACAGGTCATGAAGATCCAGGATGTATGGTTTGATGAGGATGGTTTTCACTGGTAAAATGACTTTGAAGAACACTTTTTATCCATTCTTTGTATAGAGGAGGGATAGGTGTGAACTAATTCATATATGTTTATGGATGAATACTTCTTATAATAGACTCAAAATCAATTTTAAAATTTACCTGAATTGTTACCCCGGACATGAATTTTTTTGACAGGCTCAAACAGTATGATATCATCCTTGCATCGCAGTCGCCGCGGCGGAGAGAATTAATGGAAGCTGCAGGCATTCCCTTCCGCACCATGGTAAGACCAACCGACGAGGCTTTTACCAACGACATGCCGCCAACAGATGTGGTGATTCACCTTTGTCGCAAAAAAGCAAATTGCTTTCGTGATGAACTGAAGCGGCCCGAAGCCATAATCATTACGGCCGACACCATAGTAGTGCATGATGGCAGGATCATCAACAAACCCGGAGGCGCAGAAGAGGCCTTTGCAATGCTGTCAACCCTTTCTGGCAGTACGCATGAGGTATATACAGGCGTCTGCATCCGCCACCAGGAAAACGAACGTGTTTTTTATTATCATTCACTGGTTACTTTCAGGGCACTTAAAGAAGAAGAAATCCGTTATTACATAAAACACTATCAACCGTTTGACAAAGCCGGTGCCTATGGGATACAGGAATGGATTGGGTACATCGGGATCACTTCCATCGAAGGCTCGTACCCAAATGTGATGGGCATGCCGGTGCATAAGGTTTATGAATATCTTAATGAAATGATTTCTAACGAAATATAGTTTGCCATGCTTTCATCTGTCAACAAGTCAACCAGATTGGCAGAAGCCCTGCAAATATCCGTTCAGCTTCTTTTATTGAATTTGCTATTTGCAGCCATTAACAGGCTAATTGAGTCTTTCCTGCTTTTCAGGATGCATCATTTGCAGGGAATGTATGGCGATGCTTTTGCCGGCTTATTATTTGATGTGGCAATGACATGCTTGTTTGGTGTTCTCCTGTTTTTTGTCATCTATGTTTTGTTGTCTGCCGGCCGAAAAATCGCCATAACTTTAGTGACGGCTATCTCTTTCCTGTTTCATTTGTCACACCAGCCCATTGCCTTTTTCTTTTTGTCCACGCTGACGCCACTCGACCGCTTGTTGTTTACGCATTCCTTCCAGGAAGTAAAAACAACGGTAAGTACCGCAGGTGTTAATTTTTCTCTGGTATTTGTGATCTTGTCAATCTTCAGCCTGGCTTTTTGGCTGGCAGCACAACAATTTTTTAAGGGCAATTGCTTTTACAGGTTTCGAAAAGCCATAACAGTAATCGTTTTAATGCTTGCCGTATTGGCTGTTTTAATAAAACCTGACCACCTTGACAGACCTTCTCATCATAGCAACAATATTATTCGAAACAAAACACTGTTATTCTATAAGGATGCGATTTCTTACTTTGCTCTGCAGCTGGCGACACCTCCTGTTTATGCTGATGTAACCGCAAATGCTGCCAGATATCATAAAGCATTTGATCATCACGAATATGTCAGTAGCAAGTATGCTTTTCTTAATAAGCGTCCGACAAGCAATCCATGGGGGCCTTTTTTTGAGAATAGTGATACTCCTCCTTCAGTCTTTTTGATTTTTGTAGAAGGGCTGGGCAACGATTTCCTTGCGCCCACTGACGGTGTTATGCTAATGCCTTTTTTGGATAGTTTGAAAAATGAAAGCCTGTACTATGATCACTTCCTTGGCACAGGTGAAGGTTCTTATGCTGTGCTGCCTTCCATGATTGGTTCTTTGCCTCATGGTGAAAGGGGTTTCACCATGCTGGATGACATGCCGCTGCATCTGAATCTGATCAATCTGCTAAAACCCCACGGATATACCTCCGGCTTTTATTATGGACAGGGCGGGTATTTTCATGAAAAGGAAACATACCTTAAACGGACCATGATAGACCGATTTGTTGATAAAAATGATTTTGAGGATGATTTTGTCAGGATATATGATCCTCACAGCAATTATCATTGGGGTTATCATGACCAGGACCTTTTTCGGAACTACCTGAGATTTTCCAGACTTGACAAAAGATGCCGGAAGCTTGAGATCCTTTTTACCGGTAGCATGCACTCCCCATTTATCATAGACAGGGAAGACCACTACAATGAAAGGTATGACCGTGTGATAAAAAATGCAGCCCTGTCACCGGGCAGGGAAGCCCATTATCATACTTATCGAAGGTATTTGCGTACTTTGCTGTTTACAGACGATGCACTTAAAATGTTTTTTGATGAAGCATCCCAAATGCCTTGCTTTAATCATAGCATTTTTATAATAACCGGCGATCATCCAATGAGGGAGGTGCCCAATGGCAATGCCTTGAAAAAGTATCACGTGCCCCTGCTTGTTTACTCGCCAATGCTTAAAGAAGCACGACGGATCAGCAGTGTTGCAAGCCAGTTTGATGTAATGCCGGCATTGCTTAACTTGCTTGAAGACAACCATGGTCTGGAATTTGGCGCCTATTCGCACATGTATGGTTTCCCTGCCGATACATCATCCATTTTCAATTCGTCAAACACCATTCCACTTATGCGAGGGAACAGACATCTCGACGAAATAGTGCATAAGAAATTCTTTTTCTCGCAGGGTGAGCTTTTTGAAATAGAGGAAGGCTTTCATCTCACTCCCGCCTCCGATGCAGAAAAACTTAATCAGCTGAAGGATATGCTGCAAGCCTATAGACGCGTAAATGACGATGTAGTTCGCAATGCCAGCCTGCTGCCCGACTCAATATTTTTTGAGTACTCAGGGATGAAAGTCATTATTGATACTTTGATAGACACACGGTTTTCAATTGAGTCCTTTCAGGAATTTTTCGATCTGACTTCGACAATTTTTTCTTTAAAAGAGAATCAGCGCATAGCAGTGAAAATTCGCGGCGAAGTAGTCGGGCGCAAACGTGACAAACTGCCTGCGATTGTTTTTGATTTAAGATCGCTCGATGATGAACAGATTCACTGGGAGTCCATTGGCCTCGTACCCCAGGAAAAATCAAGACATTTAGACGCACCTGTTTTTTTTAACCATTTTAGCGTAACTCATGCTGAACCCGAGCCGGGGGTCAAATATCAGTTGCACATGTATTTTTTTAATGATGCAGAATTAAGTGCCCGTTTTGACAGAGTGGACATGAAGGTTTTTGCAACAATCGGAAACAAGCACCAATAATTTAATAATCAAACTATGAGCCCCCGAATCGCCCGTCTGCCATATTTCCTTGCCATGCTGCTGCTTTTATTTCATGCGGCAAGTGCCTTTGGACAACAAAGCGTGGTCATCAACGAGGTCATGGCTTCCAATGCCACTACGATTGCAGATGAGGACGGTGACTTCGAGGACTGGATTGAGCTTTACAATGCGGGCAATGAAACAGTATTCCTTTTTGGATGGGGTTTGTCGGATGATTATGACAATCCTTTTCGATGGATATTCCCGGATGTGTCCATTCAGCCGGGAGCATTTTTGTTGGTATGGGCTTCCGGGAAGAACCGCAGTCAGCCCGGTGGTCCCTTGCATACGAATTTCGCCATCAGTGCCGCCGGTGAAGAGGTGCTGATTACGCGGCCGGATGGTGTGAGGCTGGATGAGCTGCCACCAACGCCCATCCCGACCGACATCTCCTATGGCCGGCAGCCGGATGGCGGGGAACAATGGTATTTCTTCAATGAACCCACGCCCGGCGGACCAAATACCGGCGAAGGTTTCTCAGACATCCTTGAACCTCCCGTTTTTTCAAGTCCGGGTGGCTTTTATACTGAATCTTTTGAACTTAGCATCAGCCATCCTGACCCGGATGTGACAATTGTTTTTACCCTTGATGGCTCCGAACCATCAATAGACAATATCGATGGCACCACCTATTTTTATAAAAACAGCTACCCTGTGCAACCCGGTTCACCGCTTGGCAATTTTCTGAGCGCCAGCTACCAGTCTTTCATATATGATGACGACATCATGGTTTACGACAGGTCAGCCGAGCCTGATAAGTTATCACAAATGGCTTCCACGGTGCAAGAACCTTATTATTTTTCGCAAGAGCCGGTTTCCAAGGCCATGGTGGTGCGTGCACGTGCTTACAAGGATGGCATGATGCCAAGCGCAGTAGCCACACACTCCTACTTTGTTAGCCCGCAAGGGAATGAGCGGTTTAC
>SKOK01000022.1 GCA_007120085.1 Bacteroidales bacterium
CCGGGCACCGCCATGATGGCTCCCGTGCCATATCCTGCCAGCACATAGTCAGCAATGTAAATGGGGATGCGTTTTTCCGACAGCGGGTTAATGGCATAGGCACCGGTAAACTGCCCCGTGACCGTCTTCACCTCCACCATCCGTTCGCGTTCTGACTTGCTGCCAGAGGTTTTCACATACTCCTCAACCGGCTTTTTGAATTCACTGGTTGTGACCTTTTCAACCAACTCGTGCTCAGGTGCCAGCACCATAAAGGTCGCACCAAAGATCGTATCCGGCCTGGTGGTAAACACCTCAATGCTTCCCTGGTTATTCTCAATGGGAAAGAAGATCGTGGCACCCTCTGAGCGTCCGATCCAGTTTTTCTGTATCTCCTTAAGCGATTCACTCCAGTCGATCTTGCTGAGGCCTTTCAGCAGCCTTTCTGCGTAAGCAGTGATGCGCAAAAACCATTGTTGCATCTTTTTGCGCTCCACGGGGTGACCACCGCGAACGGAAAAACCTTCTTTCACCTCATCATTGGCCAGCACCGTTCCCAACTTTGGGCACCAGTTCACAAATGTATCAGAGAGATAGGCCAGACGATAATTCATCAGCACCTGCCGTTTGGCCCTTTCATCCATCTTAAGCCACTCCACGGCAGTAAACATCTTCTCCTGGCTGCCGGCTGCATCTACATCCACATTGCCGCTGCGGGCAAACTGCTTTTCCAGGTCAGCAATGGGTTCTGCCTGCCGTGTTTTGTTGTTGTAATAATGATTGAACAGCTGGATGAATGTCCATTGCGTCCACTTGTAATACGAAGGATCACAGGTGCGCACCTCACGACTCCAGTCAAAACTAAATCCAATCTTATCAAGCTGCTCACGATAACGCTTTATGTTGTTTTCAGTAGTGATGGCCGGATGCTGACCAGTTTGTATGGCATACTGCTCAGCCGGAAGGCCATAAGCATCATAGCCCATCGGGTGCAGCACGTTAAAACCCTTCTGTCGCTTGTAACGCGCGTAAATGTCTGATCCTATGTACCCCAGGGGGTGGCCCACGTGCAAGCCCGCACCCGACGGGTACGGAAACATGTCAAGTACATAATATTTTGGCTTTTCGTGGTCAATGAAAACCCGGTAAGTGTTGTTTTCTTTCCAATAAGCCTGCCACTTTTTCTCAACCTCGTTGAAGTTGTATTCCATTGCTAGTAAAGGTTTGGTTTAATGCCCGCAAAGGTAATCATTAGATTTTAACCTGCGACTCCCCTGGTTGAATCGTTGAATCGTTTAGTTGTTTAGTTGTCGGGAAGTTTAGTCGTTGATTTCAGTGTTTAAAGTATATCTGTGAAAATCCGTTTAATCCGACGAATCCGTGGAAATCATTATAATCCGACGAATCCGTGGAAAATTAAATCCATTGAAAAAATCTCTATATCTTTGCCCCCTCATTACCCATTTACCTGCCGGTAAAAAACTGTTTTTTGTATGGATGATAAAAAGAAACCATTGTTATTTGAGGACTTCCCGCCTGTTTCAACAGCCGACTGGGAAGCAAAGATCATTGAAGACCTCAAAGGTGCTGACTATGACAAGCGCCTGGTCTGGAAGACCATCGAAGGCATCCCGGTAAAGCCTTACTACCGTGCCGAAAACCTTGACGACCTGCCACAAACGGGCACCGTACCAGGCGAAGCACCCTTTGCCCGCGGCAATAAGATCAAAAGCAATGAGTGGCTCATTCGCCAGGATTTTGAGGAAACCGACCATTCCAAAGCCAATGAATACGCCAGGGAGGCCATTGCCAAAGGTGCCCAGGCAATCGGGTTCAACGTTGAAAGCGTGGGTTCCACAGAAGACCTTGGCAAGCTGCTAAGCGGCATTTCCCTTGAAAACACTGCAATTCACCTGTTGCACGGCGCAAACTATCCAAAACTGCTTGAACTCCTCATAGAAATTGCCGGCCCACAGCAGCTGAAAGGATCGCTAAATTTTGACCCCCTGGGCTACTATCTATTGTACGAGAAGTTCCACAAAAGCAAGGAGACAAGTTTTGAAAGAGCTGCCGAACTTATGAAAACAGCCGCAGCTCATCAAGCCAGTCTCCATGTGATCAATATCAGCGGCCAGCATTATCACAACGCCGGTGCAAACATCATCCAGGAGCTTGCATACAGCCTTTCGCAAGCCTGCGAATACCTCGATGCACTCACCGAATCGGGCATTCCTGCATCGGATATCCTGCCACGAATGCAGTTCACCTTCGCAGTCGGATCAAGCTATTTCATGGAAATCGCCAAGCTGCGCGCCGCTAAAATGCTTTGGGCAAAGATTGCGGAAGCTTACCTGGCCCCAGAAAAACCCGAAGCCGTTGCGCAAAACCAGGAATCCCTGCATATGCACATCCATGCGGTTACCTCTAACTGGAACAAAAGCGTGTACGACCCCTATGTAAACATGCTGCGCACCACCACCGAAGCGATGGCAGCAGCCCTCGGGGGTGTTGACAGCCTGTGCATCAATGCCTTCGACAACAGCTTCAGGAAGCCTGATGCCTTCGCCTACCGGATGGCACGAAACCAGCAGATCATTCTCAAACATGAAGCCTACTTCAACAAGGTGGCAGACCCGGCCGCCGGCTCCTACTACATTGAAAACCTCACCAATGACATCGCCAAAGCAGCCTGGGAGCTCTTTCTCAAAACAGAAGAAGCCGGCGGTTTCATCAAAGCTGTCGAATCAGCCTTCATCCGAAACAGCATTGAAGAAACCTGCCAAAAACGCGACCTCGACATTGCGATGCGCAAGCGTGTGTTCGTCGGCACCAATCAATACGCCAATACTGAAGAGCGGATGCTCGACAAAGTAGAGCCAACTGCCAAGCTGACCGACATGGCTGTGCTGCGTCAATACCGGGGCACACAGGCATTTGAAGCCCTGCGGATGGCCGTCGAAAGCCACGCAAAAAAAGGTTTCGAAACCCCAAAAGTATTTCTGTTCACCTATGGAAACCTTACCATGCGCAAGGCCAGGGCAACCTTCTCAGGCAACTTCTTTGGCGTGGCAGGCTACCAGGTCATCGACAACCTGGGCTTCCCCGATATCGAAACAGGCGTGAAAGCCGCCCTCGATGCCAGCGCAGATATCGTCGTACTTTGCAGCAGTGATGATGAATACCCCGAAATGGCACCCGCTGCCGGCCTCATCAAACAATCCTCACCGAAAACACAAATTGTGGTGGCCGGCAACCCAAAAGAAATCATCAGCCTGCTCAACCAGGCCGGCGTGGACGATTACATCCACATACGCACCAATGTGCTGGAATCGCTCACACGTTATAATCACATTTTAGGGATAGAATCATAAAGACAAGGCATATTGCAGAGACAAGGCATTCCTTGTTTCTACAGAAAAAAACAAACACCATGCGACCTGATTTTAAAAACATATCATTCGAATCAAAAAAGAAGAACCCGGGTGAACACCGCGCCTGGGAGGAGGCCAACAAGATTCACAAGTGCTGGCAAACGGCTGAAAAGATTGCCGTGAAGTCGGTTTATGGCCCTGATGACCTTCCGGAGATGGAGCACCTGAACTATGCAGCCGGTCTGCCACCCTTCCTGCGTGGCCCCTACTCCACAATGTATGTGATGCGGCCGTGGACCATCAGGCAGTATGCCGGGTTCTCAACCGCCGAGGAGTCGAACGCCTTTTACCGCCGAAACCTGGCGGCCGGACAAAAGGGGCTGTCTGTAGCCTTCGACCTGGCCACACACCGTGGCTACGACTCAGACCACGAGCGCGTGGTCGGCGACGTCGGCAAGGCCGGCGTAGCCATCGACTCCATCCTGGATATGAAAATTCTGTTTGACGACATCCCGCTCGATAAAATGTCAGTGTCGATGACGATGAACGGCGCCGTGCTGCCCGTGATGGCCTTCTACATCGTGGCCGCCGAAGAGCAGGGCGTAAAGCTTGAGCAGCTGGCAGGCACCATCCAGAATGACATCCTCAAAGA
>SKOK01000239.1 GCA_007120085.1 Bacteroidales bacterium
AATCGGTGAATTGTTGAATCGGTGAATTGTTGAATCGGTGAATTGTTTAATCGTTGAATTGAGCATTGTACCAACTCCAAACTCCAAACTCCAAACTCCAAACTCCAAACTCTGAACCATGAACCCGTAATCATGAACGATGACAGGAAAGCTTCTAACATATCTTAAGGTGCATAAAAGCAAAACAGTCCTGGCCATTTTGCTGGCCACGGGTACCGTTTTGGCCGGCATTGGCCTGATGACCTCTTCCGGCTACCTCATTTCGAGGGCAGCAGAACGCCCGATGATCGTTGATCTTTTCATGGTGACGGCAGCTGTGCGATTTTTCGGGATATCCCGTGCGGTGGTCAGGTACTTTGAACGTGTGGTGTCTCATGATCTCACGTTCAGGATCCTCTTGCAAATACGCACAACATTTTATAACAAACTTAATTCATTTTCTCAAAAATGGATGATGTTTAAACGTCCGGGCGAACTGCTTACCGCCATGATCTCAGACATTGAGACTCTGCAGAATGTTTACCTACGCATTCTTTCACCAGTAATCGTGGCAGTGCTCATCAGCAGTATCACTCTTTCTGTTTTGATGTTCATTGACATCACACTCGCCATTGCCATCCTGTTGATCTTCCTGGTAAACGGACTGCTTGTGCCGTGGCTGGCGGTGCGACTTTCTCGTGGCACAGGAAAAACAGACCGTGACGCACAGGGCAGGATGAAGGTTTACCTGGTGGACAAGATACAGGGCATACACGATGCCCTCTGGCTTGAGAATCAGCAAAGCATACTGAAGGGTTTTGAAAAAATTCAGGGCAACATTGACGGGGTTCAGCAAAAGCACGCATCCACCTCCGGCCTTGTTGAAGGCCTGGGCAGTTTGCTTGCTAACCTGGCAGTATTTGCTGCTTTGGTCCTTGCGGTTCCGTTGGTTTTAAATGGTCATTTAGAGAATGTCTGGCTGGCAGCCCTGGTGCTGGGTGTTTTCAGCAGTTTTGAAGCTTTGCAGGGGCTACCCAATGCATACATCCGGTACGAAAGCTTTAAAGAAGCATCCCAGAGCTTAAATAATCTGACGAAAGCGGAGGATTCAACCGATACGGTTCAAGAAACGGAGACAAAAAGAGAAGCTATAATCATAAATACGACTAAAAGCACAACAATACATGCCTTATCAGGGCATCCACAGATATCCTTCCATAAGGTCTCATTTTCTTATGACCAAGATCAGAAAGTACTGAAAGACATTGAATTTGAACTTTCTCCGGGCTCCAAAACGGCCATAGTCGGGCCCACGGGCAGTGGTAAAAGTACGATCATTAACCTGCTCACCGGATTCTGGAAGCCAGATAGTGGGGGAATTATTGCTGATGGGCAACCCATCCAGGATCTTGACATCAAGTCATTCAGATCTTTGCTGGGTGTTGTTTCACAGGATACGTATATTTTCAACCGGTCGGTTAAAGAAAACCTGCTCATTGCCGATGAGAAAGCAAGTGATCACAAGCTTAAAGAGATTTTAAGCAATGTTGGTCTTGATTTGCTTGCAGACAGGCTGGACCTTGTTGTGGGCAGCCAGGGCATGAAACTTTCGGGCGGCGAAAGACAGCTTTTTGCGCTTGCCCGTGCCCTGCTCAGAAAAAGCAGGATATGGATTTTTGATGAGCTCTCAGCCAATATGGATGTGGGGACAGAACGGAAAATCCTGGATATTCTGTGGAGCACCCTTGGCGATCGTACTTTGCTAAGCGTTACCCACAGGCTGCTGGATATGAACAAGATGGATCAAATCCTGGTTCTGGACAAGGGCAAAATCATAGAACGTGGCAGCCACCAGGAATTGCTTGCGGCCAATGGATTCTATGCAAAGATGTATGCAGGGCAGATGGAGGTGTTGAGGGATTGATCATAAACCTTAGTAAGGCCTTCATTCAGTGTCAGTATGTAAGCAAATCATTTAACGTGCGGATTATTTGGTCAACATCATGCTGTTGTACTTTACCAATTCTTTTTTCAAGACGGTGTTGTGATATGGTTCTTATCTGAAAAACAAGGATTTCTGATTCTTTTGTCAACCCATTTTCCTCATCGGGCACCAAAACCGGATTTCCTTTATAGTTTTTGACCTTGGTTGTTAATGGAACAGCAAAGACCAGGGGCATATGTTTGTTCAGCATATTACCACTGACAATTACCACAGGCCGGAGCCCTGCATGCTCTCGACCAATGGAAGGATTCAGGTTTGCCATCCATATTTCACCTTGAAAAACTGCAGGTTTACTCTTGCTCATCATCTTCAATAGTTCTAAGATAATCACTCAGGCCCTCTTCTGCAATGGTTAGCATGTCTTCATCCTTTGCTGCTCTTTTGAACGACTGAATGTACTCAACCCTGTCAATGTGTTCTAAATATAGCCTGACCGCTTTTTCAATCAGCTTGTTCTTGGGGATGGATTGCCTGAGTGCAATGTCTGATATTGAGGCGAGAAGATCATCCGGCAATGAACTTGTAAAAGTACCCATAAGTATAAATATTAAATATAAACCAAAAATACATTTTATAAATGTAATAAAAAAATACATTTTGCATTTTTAACTAATACGCAGAGATGTTGCTTGCCGGGTCTGAAATACATACCAATTTTGCAATAATACATTTGGTTATTCCATCACAAGTAAAAAATCATTTATATTTGACCTGGGTTCTTTCAATTTTCAAATGCCATGATCATCAGCGACCGTGATATTCTCCAGCGATACAAGAAAGATAACAGGAATGGTATCCGGGCTGCTTTTGAAAAATATTACGATGATTTATGCCTTTATGCCACAAACATCACAGGTGATCTCCCATCAGCTGAGGACATTGTACAAACAGTGTTTATCAAGTGCTGGCAGGAGAACAGCTTTCTCGGCATCACAACATCCCTAAAGTCATATCTTTATATCTCTGTTCGAAACGGATGCATCAACCATCTGAAAAAACAGCAGGCACACCGGCATGCTGATCTGACAGAACTTACCGGTTACAATACAAATGATTCGAGCGATATTACAGAACATCGATCTGATCCTCTTCTGATAAACGAACTGAATAAAGCCATAAACAAGCTGCCTGAAAAATGCAGGGATGTATTTCTCCTTGTAGTTGTTCAAAGCAAATCATACAAAGAAGCTGCTTCCGAGCTTAGTATCAGCGTCAATACCGTTAAAACGCAGATCTCCCGTGCCATGATTAAACTAAGGCAGGCATTAAGCCATCATCTGGACAGTTAATTTTTTTCTTCTGTTTGTCACCCTTTTTGTGTTTTTGTTTGTCCTTATTATGTAATGCCCGCAGGATATTGTGATGCATACAAGATAAATTG
The DNA here is from genome assembly GCA_007120085.1 of Bacteroidales bacterium. Lineage (GTDB taxonomy): Bacteria > Bacteroidota > Bacteroidia > Bacteroidales > UBA7960 > PUPG01. The sequence goes on from SKOK01000239.1 coordinate 3,366, forward strand.
TTGATATTCTGCAATGTGTGTATTTCACTTAAAGGACGATTATTCACCTGTTTCAAAAATGACAAAATGAATCCGGAAAATAAAATACCCGAAAACATATTGGAGCTGATCATTAAAAGTGAAAAAGGGGAGCTCAGCAATGATCAAAAGACAGTGCTTGAAGCCTTTGAGCGCGGGCATCCCGCATTGAAAAAGGAGCTTCAGGATTATGCCGTGATTGCCAGACAAAGCAGGCTTCTTGGCATCCGCAAGCAGATAGATAAGGAGAAAGCCTGGAAGAAGATTGCCGGCGAAGCACATCGGGAGCGGCCCAAAAGATTCGTTATCCGCCAATGGATGAAATATGCAGCCGTTTTCATCCCATTGCTCCTGGCTCTCGGTTTCTTCTATGCCAAATTGATGCAGCAGCAGGAAGAGATACCAGTCTATTCCGACATCATGGAGACTATTCGCCAGGAAAAGGCGATGCTCATTTTGGGGACAGGCGAAGAGCTGATACTTGATGGCAGCACGGTAGGTCAATTCATTGAGAGGGAGGGCATCTCCATACACAAAGAATCGAAAGAACGGATAAGCTATGCTTCTGCAAGCGTTTCGGCCAGGCACAGCCTTGTTGTTCCGCGTGGTGGC